>JAISZL010000065.1 GCA_031269245.1 Synergistaceae bacterium
CGGCATCGTTGCTTTAGCCATGTTTCGCACCCCCAATTGACAACTAAAAAGGGTACGGTTTTCAGTGCTGTTTTTTTATGACGCAACGATTCCTTTTTCGGTGCTGTTTTTTTTGATGCTATGCGGGGATAGCGCCTATTTATAAATTTGCGGTATAATGTGTTATAATTGCGTTCCTAAGGAAGCATTGGTTATAAATGGCCGAAACGACGTTCAAGCGTTTTAGGGCGCGGGTTCTGGAAGGGTTTGAATCCTTACCCTTTAGGCCCTTAACAATAAGTCAGTGTTTTCTTAAAATTATTTTGGGCGCACTATTATCTTTATGGACAGCGTGGAGGTAAGGATAATGTCTGACTCAGCGTTCAACGCCGCCGATGCCCTAGGGCGTCTCATGAACAACAAAACCCTGTATAAGAAACTGCTCGACAAGTTCGAGCAGGGATACGGAGATTATGAGGAGAAGGTCACGGAGGCGTTCAACTCGGGCAACTTCGAGGAAGCCGTTCATCTCTCCCACACCATGAAGGGGCTGGCCGGCAACTTGGGCGCCGCATCCCTCCAAGAGGCGAGCCTCGTTCTCGAGATGATCGCCAAGGGCTCTGAGCGGACGGCGGAGCTGGAGCCCGCGCTGAAAAATTTCGGATTTGAGCTGCAAAGAGCCCTGCGGGAGGTGCGCGGAGGAGTTGACATGGGCTGAGCCCCATTGAGGCACAGGTAGGTGTAACGCATGAGAATCGGTTCAGGAGCGATCTCCGCGTTGTCTAAAATTGGCGCGTCGGCTATCACGTCAAAACACGCTGAGATGGAAGTACTTGATCTGATCCAATAAAAACGGTAAATTCAGGAAAGCTGATATTACCGGAGCATATCCAGGCCTTTCGCTTTATGTCCTTTCCCTCTCTGATTTTGGATTACGAGGTGAGCGTCGCGTTTCTCTGTGCCTTGTGGGCGCGCTTGTACTCGTACATTTTTTCGTCGGCTATGCCTAAGAGATCGCTGGCCGACATTGTGCTGCCGGCTCCGACCTCTATGACGCCGTAGCTCATGCTGTGATTGTAAAAAGAACCGAGCTGGTCGTTGTGGGCGGTCAGCCGCAGGCGTAGCGTCTCGAACCGCTCCTCCGCGTCGTTCATGCCCCAGCCCTGGGCCAGCAGCATGAACTCGTCGCCTCCAAGGCGGCATATTATCGCGTCGCTCGAAAAATCACGCAATATGCCAACCACGCACAGTATGTATTTGTCGCCCTCTGCGTGCCCGTATTTGTCATTGACGTATTTCAAGTTGTCTATGTCGACGAAGCAGATTATGAAGGTGTAGGAGTGCGTGAGCCATTTGTTCAAGATGTTCATGCCGTAGTGGCGGTTGTACTCCTTTGTGAGCGTGTCGCGGTATGCCGCGTTCTCCAATTCCTGAAGATGTTCCTTTTCGTGGCTGATGTCCGTGAGGACGAACGCCAGCGAGTTATGTCCATACCAATTCAGAGGATGAACCACGACGGAGAAATATTGGGTTATTTCTCCGTTCGTCAGCTCCATCTCGGCGGTCCGAGGCTCGTTTTCCATATCGCCAGCCCGCGACGCCAGCCACTCCCTGAGATGCGATTCGCAAGCCTGGTCAAAGAGTATCCCGCCGGCGTCGTGATTGGCGAACAGCCATCTCCGGTTCTTCTTGTCCATTACGATAATCCACTGAGAGATCTGCCGGGTGATGGCCTCGAACAAATTGTTGCTCTGGGTCAGGGCCAGCTCCTTTTCACGGCTGCGCCGGATTTCCTCCATCAATGCCGTCTGCCTTTCGTCCAGTTGCTCGACCATCGTGTTGAACGCCTCGGAGAAGTCCCCCATGAAATTTACCCTCTGCAAGTAGTCTCCCTTGGCCACCTGCTGCGTCTGCCAAGTCAGGTGTTTCAGCGTGGCGTGCAGCGACTTCAGGGAAGACGCCATCTCGTTGCCCCGGGAGGGCATTTTGCCGCTCAACTCGCCGTTCGCGAGGTCCTTCGCCAGGGACGCGAGCTCCCTGACGCTTTGGGCAAAGTACAACAAACCCTTCCCCAAGTCCTGAAAGCCCTCGGGGAGCGTATCTACGTCGAGTGAGGCTTGAGAGGGAGCGTATATCACGTCCCTCAGGTAGTTAAACAGCCGTTCCGCTACAGGATCCGTAACGCGTCACCTCCGCTGGCGCTGTGCGGTGAAATCATCTCCAGGAGTCGTACTCGGCTACTCTACTACGTTGCCGCTGAATCGGCAGACCCTGTCCCCGTTGGCCCAGCAGTCCACCTCCCGCACGGCGTATTTCTTACCGGTGTATGCCTCGAGTATCCCTGAGATGAAGCCCTCGTCGTAGTTGCAGACGGTCTCGTCGGTGACCGGCAGTCCGCTGCAGTCCAGATCCTGCCCGACGGTGAGGACTATGTCCCCGTTGGATGGGTCGAAAGCCTCCATGCGGAGTATACCGATCTTCAATTCGGCGAGCGTGCGCTGCAGGTTCGCCACGAAGGCATTGAACTCGACGCTCAGGTCCAGCACGTTCTGCGCGAATTCAGATCCGGCGAGGAAGCCCGCATTACGGAAATAATCGTTTGCCTGCTCCTCTCCATGCGCCTTGGTCAGCACGTCCAGCATCGTGTACTGCATCAAGCGGTACACTAGCACGGGCATCTCCTCACCCAAATCCCCCCGACCTTCCTTGATGTCTCCCAGTTTCTCCCATGAGAACGAACTGTGGCCTTTTTTCGCGAATATGTTTTCCATGTGAACACGCCTCCTAAGTATTTATTCCAGAATATCTTCCTGCAAGTTGATAACGATAATTTTTAATGACATATTCCAGCCGCCCCTTATTATGATCGGATCTATACTACCATAGATATAATGATTTGTGTTAATCCGCAGTCTATAAACAATTTATAATTGGCGTGAAATGGTCTCAGGAACGGCGGGCGGATACACCAGGCGACGGTTTGGGGCACGGTCTCCGCTTTGCGCGCGTTGTCTGCGCGCAAAGCGGAGTTTGAATGGATTTTGGGGTTATGCCGCGCGCATATGCCGGCTTTACAGCTTGCTTATGGCTCTCGGCATGACGTCGGCGGGGATCGCGGAGCGGTATACCTCCCCGCCCAGGCGGTTGGCCAGCTCAGCCTTGGCGCTCTTTATTATTTCCGGCGACTCGAGTGTGTCCACGACGCCTCCGGCCATTGTCTTGGAGGCCAGTATCATCCCCTTGTGCCCAATGGAGGTCCGGCCCTGTGATACCATCTGCCACGAGTGCTCGGGCGTGCCCAGCACGCAGCACGCCGTGACGACTTGAGCGGTCGGCGCGATCCAACTGACGTCGCCCACGTCGGATGAGCCGGCCATTATGTGCTCCGGATCGTCGAGGTAAAACGGCAGGGCTATGTCGCACAGGGGCTTTCCCTCCAGGCTTTCGAGGCATCGCTTCATGTCGGCGGGGTGGGAGCCCAGATAGCGGCCTATGTCGGACGAGACAGACCCCGGCACGGTTTTAGCTATTTCCGCCGCGAACGCCCTCTCCTCCTCGGTGTAAGACGGCATCTCCTGAGCTGTCAAGTTCTCGTGCAGAACCCTGGAGAGCGTCTTGTTCGGGACGACGTTGGCGCATGCTTTGACGAACTGTATTTCGAGGTCTGTCTCCGTCATCAGAGCTGCCCCCCGCGCTATCTTGTTGACCCGCCGGTAAATTTCCTCCACCTGCGGCGTGCGGGGCGCGCGCATGAGGTACAGCACCTCCGCGTACGGTTGGACCACGTTCGGCGAAAATCCGCCGGCGTTGGTGATGGCGTAGTGTATGCGCGCCTCCTGTATGACATGCTCGCGCAGGAAATTCACGCCGACGTTCATGAGCTCGACCGCGTCCAGCGCGCTGCGCCCCTTCTCCGGCGCGGCGGCGGCGTGGGACGCGGTCCCCTTGAATTTGTACAGCACCTGGTAGTTCGCCAGCAGGCTCATGTCCAGTATCGCGTTGACGGACATCGGGTGCCACGCGAACGCCGCGTCGAGGCGGCCAAAGACACCGGCCCTGGCCATGAACGCCTTGCCGGACCCCCCCTCCTCGCCGGGGCAGCCGAACAACTTGACGGTGCCACACGGATTATTGCTCTCCATGTACTCCTTGACGGCTATCGCCGCTCCGATTGACGCCCCGGCGAAGAGGTTGTGCCCGCAGCCATGCCCGTTGCCGCCTGGCACCGCCTCGCGCCTCGCTGCGGATCCTGCCTCCTGACTCAGACCGGAGAGTGCGTCGTACTCAGCGAGTATGCCGATTGTGGGAGCTCCGGAGCCGAACGTCGCGCAAAAGGCTGTCTCTATCCCCCCGGTGCCGCTCTCCACGTCGAAGCCGTGATCCCGCATCACGCCCTCGATCAGCTCAGCGGAGCGGAACTCCTCGAACGCCGTCTCGGCGTAGTCCCATATTTTGTCGGAGACGCCGGTTATCGTCTCTTTGTTCTCATCGATGCTGCGGAACATCTCGCTCTTGTTCAATTTTGCCACCCCCGCTCCTTCACCTGGACGGGCTGCGAGACTCGGTGCGCGAGGGCGACCAGGACGACTGACGCCGCAAGGAGCCCCATCTGGTACACCAGGTTCACCCCGAAGCCATATTGCAGCAGCAGGTTGACGGTGACGGGCAGCAGAACGAAGTTGAGGACGGACGTGAACGAGAAACCGACGGAGTAGTCGTTCAGCACCGGCAGCTCATAGTCCGGGTCGCATATCTTGAGCAGCATGAGCCCGGTCAGGAATACACCAGTGCAGCTGCCGAGGATAGCCATTCCGCGCTCGAACTGGCAGTTGTCGAAGAACTTGCGGCAGAGGAACATCGTCAGCGAGTAGGTCACGACGTAGCCGACCAGGACCATCGCCAGGATCGGCGCGATGTACTGCATTATAGCGCGAACGGGCATACTCGCTATCGCGGCCGCTATGGCGTAGTCGGAGCAGACCCCGGCGATGCGCGACTTGGTCTTATTGTCTATGAGGCTGCCCAAGCCCATCTTCTGTATCGCGAAGTTAACCGCGAACATCACGAGTATGGAGTAGGCCCAGATGGGTATCTGCATGAGGCCGGGGATTTTATGGGCCTTAGCGGCGTTCATTATGACATACGCGATCCCGCAGCCCGCCAGAATGATGGACATGTGGAACGAGATGGACTCTATGGAGGAGTTGTAGGTCGTCTCCGTGCCGAGGCTCTTCTGCTTGCTAGTGTCGCTCTGGAACCCCCTGCCCATGTCGAGAGGTATGTCGCAGGGCTTCTTGAGTATAGCTGTCCTCCCCCTGCGCGCGGCGATGTTGATGGCGGCGATGCCGATTATCATCCCGCCGACGATCCCGAACGTCGCCGTGGTGGTCGTCACGCCCTGGGCTATCTCCCAATACGGAAGATCCAGCCCTTTGTAAAAGCTGCCGATCACGCCGGCCGTGCCGTGCCCGCCCGCAAAACCCTGCGGTAGCTCGTACCCGAACGGGGCGTAGAGCCCGAGTTCGGGTTGAGTGACCATGAAGAACTCCCTGACGCACAGACCCACCAGCATCTGCGCTATACACACCGCCATCAGCACCCCGAACATCTTGACGATATTTGCCGACGTCCTGCCGGCGGAGATCCCTCCCCCGAACTTCATTCCAAGCGGGACGCTGGCTA
>JAISZL010000021.1 GCA_031269245.1 Synergistaceae bacterium
AAGAACACAAGTAACCGTTAGACCGGTGGATGTACTTGTCGTTCCAATCAGTGAAACCACCAGCGCCGTATTCGTAAGCGGTATGCCCTGCCAGTTTTTTGAGATAAACGCAAATAGACGGTGTTCAATTTTGTTCCATTTGCTTGTTCCTGGAGGGTAATGCAACACTGTTATTTTTTTATTGATTTCATTGGCGAATTTTTGTAATTCATACTTCCAAAACCTGTTCCTGTGTCCGTTACTGCCTCCACAATCGGCGGTTATGACAATTTCTCCGACCGCGTCGTACAATTTCTTCCCTTGCGAGTACCACCACTTCCTGACTGATTCTACAGCGAAAACAGCCGTGTCGCAACTGATGCCAACACTTACAAAACCTTGATTTTTGAAAACGTTGTACACTCCGAACGGCGTTACTTTCCCAAGCTCTTTAAGGGCCTGTCTAAAAACTCTTGTTTGTGATGTATTATATAAATCCCCGCAATCGGACGCGCCGGTTCATGGCGGGATAGTCCAGGGTGGCGCGCAGGCAGGTCCCCTCACACGAAAGAAGTCACAGGTTCGATTCCTGTGTCGCCCACCAAGTGATAGCAGGGGTTCAGGGGATTTCCCTGAGCACTTTTTATTTCTCAGACCCAATGCCGCCTCTAAATCTTTTTTCTCTCTGTCTAAACTGTTAAATTCAGGATAATTGGGGCTTGCAGGTGTTATAATATTACTCGTAAAATTATTCTTGTCGCCAATATGTCCTGGTATTGGCAGTGACAGCAAGGGGATGTGTAAACTGCCAAGGTTGCCTTTATATTATTGGCTGGACGGCGCGGGACGTCGCGCTGTCTGTGGGAAGTTTTGCCATAAATGCGCTCTCGTAATGCTGACGCTCTTTTTTGCCGTAAGCCCGTCGCACTCAGCACCGTTGAGCCTTAAAAACGAACGTACCCCCAAGCACGTTGAGGTGCCTGGGACGGGGGTGTATTTCGTCCCGGCCGAAGGATTGCTTTTGAGCAAGCGCTTTGACGGTTTTGAGTCGGAGACTCGCGCGGTCGAGGTCGTTGTCGTTAACATAAAATCTGATTTTGATGGAATTGTGAAAAACTTCACGGAACTGTCGCTGAAGTCTCGAGGGGTCGAGCTGAGGTCCAGGGGCGATCTCGTCATCAATGGGGGAAGGGCTGTCCTGTTCAAGGCGTTTCACCCGGATGGGGACAGGAATTGGGGCAAATGGATACTCCTGTCGGAGAATGGCGGCAATACCCTCGTTGTCAACGGAATTTTTGTAAGCGGGGACGCTGAGGCCGCGGAGGATGTGGAGGCCATGTTTAAGAGCCTGTTTTTGGATATCGCCTCTTTCGACGCCGTACCCGCTTCATACCCGGCTTCGGGAGATGCCTTGCCCATGTCCGGCGATATACCCCAAGTTGTCCCGGACTTGGATTGGGCGAGCGCCATAACCTCTTCCGGGGATCTGGTTTCGAACGATGAATCGTCTGCCGATGCCAGTTCCTCCGAGGCGGAGGGTTTTGACATTGATTCGCTGTTGTTGGGCATTTATTATGATAGGGCAAGTTCAGCCGACGGCGGCGAGAAAATGATTGGCTCAGAGGATGCGGCGGCCGCGCCTGTTCCTGTTTCCGGCGATGTCGGGGTGAAGGACGGCGGCGCGGTCTCTTCGGATGCCGAGCTATCAGCGGATGTCTTGGATCAGAGGAGGTATTGAGTTGAGATGAGAAAATATCCTGGCTTCGCGGGAAAAGCGCTTGCCATTTTCAACGTCGCGGCGATGATTGCCCTGTTGTCCGGCGGTCGCGCGTCCGCGGCGCCCCCAATATATAGGAGCAACGTCCTGACGGCGCAGCACGTCACTCTGCCTGGCACGCACGTCGCGTTTCCGGCTCCCGCCGGAGCGAGACCCGCGTCCGACTTTGTGGGGTTCGACCTGCGGTCTCGCGGAATCAAGTTTGTGATTATCGAGAAGCAGGGAGTCTCCTACAGCGAAGCGGCGAGCACCCTGACGCCGGAGGGGCTTGAAGCCCTGGGGATCAAACTTGCCGACAGCGCGCCCACTACGATTAATAACGTCCCCGCCGCTTTTATCACGGGCTCGAACATTTCCGGAGGGGACGATGGGAGCGTCGCGGCACAGCTGCTTGTGATAGGAAACGACAAATTGACTGCGTATATCTACGGATATTACCCTTCGGCGGACAGCTCTGCCGCAAGCACTGTTCGAAACGCGTTGTTGGGCTGCATATTCGACCCCTCGCCCGTCAAGGCCGATTCCGGGGGCTATTCTCTGTCGTCCGGCGGTACCCCGTTCAAGTTCTCCGACGAAGTGGGGGGCATCAGGTATTACACGCTTGACGGAGAGCCTGTGGGGAAAGAGGTATCCGAGGCGTTTTACATGAGCGCCGCGGCGGACAACGACGTCGCTCCCGAGGAGAAAGAGGGCCTGGCGGACTCGATGCTTGCGCAATTTTTGTCCGCCTACGAGTACACCGTGGATTCCCGAAGGGCCGTGAATTTCGCCGGGCTGTCTGGAATAGAGACCATCGCCAGATTTGGCGGTACGCCCAGGAAAGTGCGCACCGCCAGCGGAGGAATGGTCACGAGGACCGCCGATGGCAAGGGATATCAGGTTTTGCTGTTCGACGACTTCGGGCGGGTGTATGTGTTGAGCGGTATAGCGGTGAAGAACGCGGATTTCCACGTATCGCGGTTTATGCGTATAACATCGACTTTTTCCATTGTGAAGTGAGCGGCGGCTGGAGCCGCGATGCTTTTCTTGCGGAGAGGAGAAGTGGAATGACAGACGCATCTGACGGGAGAAAATATGAATTCTACTGGGGGCTGATAGGCGATCTCGATATTGGGCGTCCGAATCTCGGCAATATGATCAGGGTTGAGATATACAGGTTGATGCAGTTCACTTTCCGCGACGCGATGGAGAGGAAATTCGGGGCGGACATTGCCGATGAAATCTTCTACGAGGCTGGGAAAATCGCCGGGAATGCATTTTACGAACGCTTTCTGACCGGAGCCAAGGATTTGGGCGGTTTCGTCAAGCTGACTCAGGACACGATGCGCGAATACGGCATGGGGGTGTTTCGAGTCGAGCGGGCGGATCATGACGCCAAGAAACTTGTAGTGACGGTGAGCGAGGATCTCGATTGCTCAGGCCTCCCTGAGGTGGACTACGAGGTCTGCAAGTACGATGAGGGTCTGATCGCTGGGATGATGGAGTCGTTTACCGGCAATCCCTACAACGTTAAGGAAGTGGATTGCTGGTGCACCGGTGACAGGACATGCCGCTTCTCCGCGGATATGCGGGAATAGTTTTATCGGGTAATTTCATAACCCCTCTGAATGATATGGCTTCGGGAAACGTATCCGACAAAGAATCGGTCGATATTTTTGAGGTCGTCTCTGGAGAAACCGCCAACAAGAAAGCGTTGGAGGAACTTCTGGGGTTTGTGCACAGCTCGCTGACCACTCCGAAATTTCCGGAGATCCCGGAGAAGTTCGCCGGTTTGGAGCGTTTGCGTGAGTTGCTCGACTACATAATCATGATGAGAAACACGATGTATCGCTTCGCGCAGGGGGACATAGACGCGGAAATCAAGCATAGGGGGTTTATGGCGGGTTGCCTGAAGGAGCTTCAAGCGCATCTGAGGCATTTGATCTGGTACGCTGACCGCCTCGCTTCCGGTGATTTTGAGCAGCGCATAGATTTTATGGGTCACTTTGCGGTGTATTTCAACCGCATGTCCAAGGAATTTTACGGCACTTTAAAAACCTTGAGAGAGCGCGAGGCTAATCTTCTCGATCTGACGAAGGATCTTCACTTGAGCGAGGAGCGGTGGAAGCTGGCTGTCACTTGCACTCAGGATGGAGTATGGGACATAGACCTGATGGCCCGGAGGGCTTTCTTCTCCCCTCGCCTCTGGGAGATATTGAGGAGGCCTGTCGTCAGGGGTGACGTGGATTTCGATCCGGTGTCGTGGGGAGGTTTCATACATGCCGACGACCTCGCCAAGTGGTCAGAGATAATGAGCTCCATCCGCGACAGGCCGATAACCGACTTGGGCAGGCGATACGCGGAGTTCCGGGTCATGGGCGGGGACGGGCGGTATCGCTGGATCGGCGTCCATCACATGATCATCCGCAACAGCGACAGGGTGCCGTGCAGGTTCGTCGGAACTTGCGAGGACATTCAGGAGCAAAGAGAGCGAGAGGATGAAATCCGCGGCCAGGCCACTCACGATCAGTTAACCAAACTTCCGAACAGATACCTCTACAACGACCGTTTTCTTCAGAAAATGGTCATGGCCAAGCGAAACGCCTCGTCGATCGTTCTCATTCTGTGGGACCTGGATGGTTTCAAGTGGGTGAACGACACCTACGGTCATCTCGCGGGAGACAGACTGCTTGTGGTCGTGGCCGATTTGATGCGGGGTACCCTGCGCGAAACTGACACTCTGGCTCGTTTCGGCGGGGACGAGTTCGTGATGCTCCTCTCGTGTCCGAGAGGGCATGAGAAAGAGGCCGCCGTCCTCACTACCGGCAGAATATACGAGGTATTGAATAAGCCGCTCAATGTCGGGGTCGAAAAGGTCAGTATAGGGGCGAGCTGCGGGATCAGCTTTTTCCCGACGCACACGACCGATGGGGACGAACTCTTCAGCTTGGCGGACAGTGCCCTTTACAGAGCGAAGAGTTCCGGGAAAAACCGCGCGGTGATATGGGTTTCGGAGAGCTCGAAGGACAGGCAATCGCCGGCATGACTATTTTTTTATAAGCCAAATTATTTTCAGACATGTCCTCCACAATAAGAGAAAAACTATGCCGGGAGATCAAGACCGCGGGGGAGGCCCAGGGCTGGCTGGACGCGCCTGGGATTCTCGTGGCCCTGTCGGGCGGAGGTGACTCGATGGCGCTCCTCAGCCTGTTGCTCATCTGTTTCGGCGGCAGGGTCGCGGCCGCTCATCTGGAGCACGGTCTTCGCGGGGAGCCGTCCATTCGCGACGCGGAGTTTGTCGAGGACTACTGCGCGCGGGCAGGTGTTCACTGCTTTGTCAGGAGAGCGGACGTGGCGGGATGCCGCCTTGCCGGCGAATCCGCTGAGATGGCCGGGCGCAGGATCCGCTACGAATTTTTCGACGAGATCGCGCGCGGGGAGAATTTGCCGTTCATAGCGACTGGGCACAATGCCGACGACGCTGTGGAGACGATGTTGCAGCATATCTTCAGAGGCACGGGCGTCGCCGGTCTCTCCGGCATCTCCGCCAGGAGGGGCCGCATCGTCCGCCCGCTCATAAGCTGCGCCAGGACGGAGTTGAGACAGTTCTTGGCTGAGTCGGGCATCCCGTGGCGGGAGGACGAGACGAACGACGAAAATCACTATCAGCGAAACAAGATTCGCAACCAGCTCATCCCGTGGGTTCGCGCGAATATAAACAGGTCGTTCGAGCGGGCGATGTTGGGGCTCGCCTCGGAGAGCGCGGAGATGAACGCCAAACGCGCCGGGGAATCGGAGGCCAGCTTGGCCTTGGTCTCACGTGAACATCCGTTTGCGCTGGCTGCGTGGGATGCCGCGGCGGCGAAGAGACTGTCGCCGGCGCGGCTCTCGTCGGCGCTGAGGGCGCAGGGCGCCAAGCTGGCTCTGCCGGTATTGGATCGATCAAGGCTGAGTCAGCTCTGCCGGCTGATGTCGAGTTCAGGCAGATGGCGCTTCCAGTGGGCTGACGACGTGGAGGTGTGCGGGGGCGGGCCGCTGCTCGGCTGGATACCGCGATCGCTGCTGCGGCCTCCCGCCGGAACCGGTGTGCGGATACGGCGGGGCGAGAGGGCCGCGTTGAAGTGGGGCCTCTGGGATGTCGTCCTCGAACTTGAACTGAGAGATGGCGGGAAGCTGAAGAACAACGTATGGAGCGCGCTTCTGCCGGCATCGGGTGAGGAGTGCGACATTTCTGTGTCATGTGTATTTGACTTAAACAAAAAAGATAAAAGAAGGATTTTGTGCGCTAAAATACCGTGGTGGAGCTCGTATAATATGCCGATTATCTCGTGGAAAAATGAAAATAGAGATGAAACATGGCAGCCGGGCAGCATCAATTGTGTGCGCGGCAGCGGCGATTATGTTATCATTGCTAAGGTTTTCGCCCAAGCAAAGCATCCGCTTTCTTTATAGGAGGAAAAACATTTTGCCCGCGGTTGATGATAAATATGAGCTGGAGTCGATAATGATACCCAGCGACGACATAAAACGGCGAGTTCGGGATCTGGCCTCCCGCATAGAGAGCGCGTACAGGGGGCAGGAGATAACCTTGGCGGGCGTTCTGAAGGGGGCCGCCATATTCATGTCCGATCTTGCTAGGGAGATAGGCCCTACGGTAGATGTGCGCATGGATTTTATGGCTGTTTCGTCATATGGAAATTCCTCGACGTCGAGCGGCGTCGTCAAAATCGTCAAGGATATGGATGCTTCAGTCGAAGATAAGCATATAATTCTAGTCGAGGATATAATGGACACTGGGCTTACTATAGCGTATCTCAAGGAGATGTTGAGCACTCGCAGCCCCAGGAGCTTCAAAACTTGCGTCCTTTTGGAGAAACCGGAGCGTAAAAAAGTGGATTCGGAGATAGACTACAGGGGATTTACGATCGCGGACGAGTTTGTGGTCGGGTATGGGCTTGATTACGCTGGAAAGTGGAGGCACCTGCCTGACATATGGCGCCTCTCGCGGGCGCCGCGATAGGCGCTGCGCGTCATAATGTCAGGACGAACTGAATTTGAAGGGAACTATGGAGGAGGACAGCTCTTTTGGGTAGATTGGTAAAGAATCTTGGGATATATTTGGTGCTGATCGTTCTCGTGGTCAGCCTCGTCAATGTTTTTCTCTCCCCCGCGCAGAATCAGAAAGAGGTAGATTCGGCGACGTACAGCGATGTCCTCAACGCCGCTGACCAGGGCAGAATAGCCAAGGTGGTGATCGACGAGGGGGTTATAAAGGGCGTTTTCACGGACAACAAGGAGTTCCGCTCTTACGCTGTGGGCATAGGAGAGCTCGCCTCCCGCCTCGCTGACAAAGGCGTCAACGTCGAGGTGCTGCCTCCGCAGAAAACCCCGTGGTGGTCGAGCCTCATGACATCCCTCTTCCCGACGCTCCTGCTGATTGGCGCTTGGATATTCATCCTCTACAATATGCAGGGCGGCGGCAGCAAGGTCATGAATTTCTCGAAGAGCAAGGCCAAGCTCTTTCTGGACAATCGCCCGAAGGTGACGTTCGACGACGTGGCGGGGTGCGACGAGTCCAAGGAGGAACTTCAGGAGGTAGTGGAATTTTTGAGGGATCCGGGCAGGTTCGCCAAACTTGGCGCGAAGGTTCCGAGGGGCGTGCTGCTCTTGGGTTCCCCTGGGACCGGCAAGACCCTCCTGTCGCGAGCCGTGGCCGGGGAGGCCGACGTCCCGTTTTTCAGCATAAGCGGTTCTGATTTCGTGGAGATGTTCGTGGGAGTCGGTGCGGCCCGCGTGAGGGACCTCTTCGAGCAGGCGCGCAGGTACCAACCCTGCATAGTTTTCATAGACGAGATAGACGCCGTTGGCCGCCAGCGCGGCGCCGGCCTTGGCGGCGGGCATGACGAGCGCGAGCAGACGCTGAACCAGCTCCTGGTGGAGATGGACGGTTTCGATGTCGGCGGCGGAATCATCTTGATCGCGGCCACCAACAGGCCGGACATACTGGACCCAGCTCTTCTGCGCCCCGGGCGGTTTGACAGGCAGATCGTGGTCGACCGGCCGGACGTCAACGGGCGCTTGGCGATACTCAAGGTTCACGTGAGCGACAAAAAACTCGGGCCCGACGTCGATCTCGACGTGATAGCCAGGAGAACCCCTGGGTTCGTCGGTGCCGATCTCGCCAACCTGGTGAACGAAGCCGCGCTCCTTGCCGGCCGCAGGATGAAGGAGATGCTTGGGATGCCTGAGTTCGAGGAGGCCATAGACAGGGTCATGGCTGGGCCTGAGAGAAAGAGCCGCGTCATCAGCAAGAAGGAGCGCGAGATCATAGCCTATCACGAGGTGGGGCACGCGATAGTCGCCAGGATGATCCCGGGTTCCGATCCCGTGCACAAAATATCGATAATTCCTCGGGGCCACATGGCTCTCGGCTATACGCTTCAGGTTCCTGAGGAGGACAGGTTCCTCATCTCGAAGCAGGAGTTGCTGAACAGGATATGCGTCCTCCTCGGGGGGCGCGTCACGGAGAGCATAAAGTTCGGGGACGTGACGAGCGGGGCTCAGAACGACCTCGAGCGCGCAACGCAGACCGCGCGGCAGATGGTGACGCAGCTCGGCATGAGCGAGCGCCTTGGGCCCGTCACCCTTGGCAAGAAACACCACGAGGTGTTCCTGGGCCGGGACATCATGGAGGATCGCAACTACAGCGAGGAGATAGCGTACGCCATAGACCAGGAGGTCCGCCGGATAATCGACGAATGCTTCGCTAGGGTACACGAGATCCTCACCGGGAACATCGGCAAGGTGGAGGAGATCGCGGCCATTCTCCTTGAAAAAGAGGTGCTGGAGCGCTCTGAGTTCAACAAGCTCCTGGGTTTTCCTGACGACGAATCGGAGGACGGCTCGCTCGTCGCCGCGGCTTCCTCCGACGCCGGCGGTTCCGGCGCGGAGATAAGCCTGGATAAAAAAAGCCTATGAATCGGACACCCCGAGAGATTCGCTGGCTTTGACCGCGACGGTGCTCTCGTAGCAGGAGAAGCAGATTTCGACGAGCGCCCTCTCAGGGGCTGGGGTCATGAGGCTCACCGCTGGCACTATCGCCAGCCCGGCCAGCATGGCAAACGCGCCGGCGTTGATGGGGGACTGCAGCGGGGCAGGGAACGCCCCCCTGAAGAAGATATTAGCCAGCATGAATGCCGTCGCGAATATGAAATTGCACCACACGGCCGACGAGGTCGTTCGCTTCCAGTAGAGTCCGTACATGAACGGCGCCAGGAAGGCCCCAGCCAGCGTGCCCCATGAGATGCCCATGAGCTGGGCGATGAATGTCCTGCCGCCCTTGTACTGGATGATGGCTATGACGACCGATATGGCTATGAATACCGCGATGAGCGTGCGTATCGCGGCGAGCTGAACCCGTTCGTCCATCTTCTTGACGATGCCGCCCTTCAGGAAGTCCAGCGTGAAGGTCGACGCAGAGGTCATAACCAGCGCGGACAGTGTGGAGATGGAGGCTGAAAATACCAGAACGATCACCACTCCTATCAAAAACGGCGGGAAGCCCGAGAGCATGGCCGGAATGATCGAGTCGTATCCGTTAGCCTTGACGTCCACCGCCGCGCTGAACAGCCTCCCGAAGCCTCCCAGGAAGTAACAGCCCCCGGAGATGACGATCGCGAATAACGTGGATACGACGGTGCCGGTGTTGATGTTCTTCTCGGAGCGTATCGAGTAGAACTTCTGCACCATCTGCGGCAACCCCCACGTCCCGACGGAGGTGAGGAGCACGACGCCCAGCAGGTCGAGCGGCGACGGGCCGAAGAATGAGGCGAATATCCCAGGGGAGCTTGAAACCGAGGTGTCCTCGACGCGGGCGAGCGCGTTCAGCGAGGCGGCAAATCCGCCGTTCACCCTGAGCACCGCCGAGATGACCGCCGCTATGCCCAAGATCATGATGACGCCCTGAATGAAATCGTTCACCGCTGTTGCCGTGTAGCCGCCCAATATGACGTAGATAGCCGTCAAAAGTGCCATGGCGAAGATGCAGACGGCGAAGTCCACGTTGAACGCCATGGAGAACAAGCGCGAGAGCCCGTTGTACAGAGATGCGGTGTAGGGAACCAGGAAGATGAAGGATATGACTGATGCCCCTATTTTCAAGGCCCGCGAGCCGTAGCGCGCGCCGAAGAAGTCCGGCATGGTGGCGCTGTTGAGGTGCCTTGACATGATGCGCGTTCTCCTGGCCAGCACGACCCAAGCCAGGAGAGAGCCGATGAACGCGTTGCCTAAGCCGATCCATACCGCCGATATGCCGAATCTCCATCCGAACTGTCCTGCGTAGCCGACGAACACGACCGCCGAGAAATACGACGTCCCATACGCGAACGCTGTGAGCCACGGGCCCACGGAGCGCCCGCCGAGGACGAAGTTGTTGACGGAGTTGTTGCGCTTGCGGAAGTACAGGCCGACGGTGATCGTCACCGCGAAGAAAACCGCGAGAAGCGAGACCTTGGCAACCAAATAAACCACACCTTTCATTGTAGGAATGTGACGAGACAATAAAAATCACGCTTCACGAAAGCGTGACGGATCTTTTCCCGGGGGAGCGGCGCTTCAAAAAACGTACCGCAAAATCTCAATGCTATTATGACGTGTCGAATATTTATGTCAATATTAATAATTCACCTCAAAAGAGAAGCACAAAAACTGGAACCTCGTCCGTCACGGTGAGCCCTGCAAGGGGCTTCGAGTCCCTATAAAAAGCACATGGCGCCGGGAGCTTGTTCCTCGCCGCAAATTGCGCGCGTGCGCGCTGTGGTATACTAAAGCCCGGATTGCCGGGCCAACTTGTAGTTTAGCTGGCCCGCGAAAGCGGGAGTATTGTTTTAATACCAATTCGCGATCGATAGGCTGTTTTTGATGCGGCTATCGCGGTCCTCCAAACTTGTTTTAACGCTTCACCCTTTAGGTCTTTAATTTCAATCGGTATAACTGGAAGACGAAGGAAGTCGATATGAGTTGAGCTACGCCAATTTCCGCGAGGTATGGGAGGAGCACGAGCTGGAGTGGCTCGCGCCGTGGGCATGTCCTTCCGTCAGGAGCAGAGGGAGGGAGAGGGACGAGCCCCAATGCCCGATGAGGACCGTGTTTCAGCGGGACAGGGACAGGATAATACACAGCAAATCGTTCCGCAGGCTGAAGCACAAGACGCAGGTTCTGTCGCTTCCCGAGAGCGACCATACGCGCACGCGCCTGACGCACACCCTGGAGGTGGCGCAGATAGCCCGCACCATTTCGCGGGCGCTGAGGCTGAACGAGGATCTGACGGAGGCCATCGCCTTGGGCCACGATCTGGGGCACACGCCCTTTGGCCACTCGGGGGAGCGGGTTCTGCGGCAGCTCGCCGTTTCGACTGGACTGCGCGGTTTTCACCACGCATCCCAGAGCTTGAGGGTGGTCGATCGCCTGGAGCGTGACGGCAAGGGGCTCAATCTCACGTGGGAGGTGCGCATGGGAATATTGCAGCACTCGAAGGGGCAGGTCGACGTCCGCGACGGATTCAACCTGGAGAACCCATCGTCGGTGGAGGCGTGGGTCGTCAGAGTCTCCGACTCGATAGCTTATCTCAACCACGACCTCGACGACGCACTGGGGGCACTGTTCTTAAGGCGCGAGGACATCCCGGCGGATGTGATCCGCGTCCTGGGGTCCTCCCACGGGATGAGGATAGACTCGCTTGTGAAGGACGTGGTTGCCCACAGTGACCGAGGGCGCATCGCCTTCAGCGAACCGTTTTTGGAGCAGATAGAGAACCTCCGCCAGTTTCTCTATGACGCGGTCTACTCGCACGAATCCGTAAAAAAGGAGGAGGCGAAGGTGGCGCACGTGATCGGCGCGCTCTTCTCGCACGCGATGAGCGAGATGGGCCGCGATCCCGAGGCGTCCGTCGACAGGATCTCCGGCATGACCGACAGATACGCTCTGCGGCTGTTCAGGGCGATCACCGAGCCTGGCGAGTGAGGAGCGGCAGTATGAGGCCCGCCCTCGCTTCCGCGTTCAACTTCAATTTATGTTGTACTGCTTCAGCAGCTCCTGATAGCGGCGCTCTATCTCTTCAGCCGGCGCGGGGTCCTTCTCATACGGCTTGATGTCCGGCGCCGGGAGTGGCGCCGGCGGCTCTTGGGTTATTGTTATTGGCTCATAGGTATCCGGCGGCGTCTCGACGTCCCACGGCATTTTAAGCGTCCAAGCGGCGCGGAGGGCTTCGTCCTCCGCGGTCAGGAGAAGCTGGGGCGCGTTAGGGTCGCTTCTTGCCCCCACGGCGCTGCCTCCGTGAAGAGGGCAGTACGACTCCGGGGCTTGCCCCGACGCCATCATCAGGTTCGCGATGCGAGGACATGACTTTGTCGCCAAGTTCCCCGTCGCCCTGCATATCGTCACGGACTCCACTCCGATATCAGCCGGTATCTGAAATTTCCGCGGGGTCCTCATGATCGTGACAGCCTTCTCCATGAACTCCTTCCACACCGGTGCCGCGACAGTCCCGCCGAAGGCCCTGCCCAGCGTCTTGTGGTTGTCGTTGCCGACGTAGACCACCGCCACCAGGTCCGGGGTTCCCCCTACGAACCAGACGTCAGTCCAATCGTTGGTCGTGCCGGTCTTCCCGAACACCTGATAGCCCTCCTTGTCCATCCTGGCCCTCGTGCCCGTGCCCCAGCTCACCGCCTGCGTGAGCATCGACCTCACGGTGACCGCCGTCTCCGGCGAGAGCGCGTTGGAGATCACGGGGCCGTTGCGCTCCAGGGAGCCGCCGTTCTTGTCCAGTATCTCCCGTACCGCGAACGGTTCTATGCGATGTCCGTTGTTCGCGAAGACGCTGAACGCTGACGCCATTTCAAGGGGGGTGAGGCTGCTCGACCCAAGGGCCACGGAGAGATCCTCCGGCAGGTATGGGGTCGTTATCCCCATGCGCCTCGCCTGGCTCCTTATCGCGTCGACCCCCGTGATCTGAGCGAGCCTGACCGCCGCCGTGTTGATCGACAGCCCGAGGGCTTCGGTGAGCGTTACCTCTCCTCTGTTTCCACCGTCGCTGTTTTTGGGCGACCACCCGTTCGGGAAGTTGAGCGGGGCGTCGAGTATCCGGTCGACTGGCCTGTATCCGCTTTCGAGCGCCGCGGCGTACACGATCGGTTTGAATGACGAACCGGGCTGACGATATGCCTGAGTGGCCCTGTTGAACTTGCTCTCGTCGAAGTCCCTGCCTCCGACCAGCGCCAGTATCTCGCCCGTGTTCGGATCGAGGCAGACGAGCGCGCCCTCGAACTTCATCTTGGATATGACCTCCTCCGCGTGCCTCTGCAGGTCGAGGTCAATGGTGGTGTGTATCCTCAAACCGCCTCTGTAAATGGGCTCGCGCCCGTACTTTGGAAGAAGCTGCTTGAATAGCACGTGCGACACGAAGTAGGGCGCGTCCTCCATGACGAACGCCACCCTGGTGTCCGCGCTCCTGACGTATTTGAGTTCCGCCGCCAGCGTCCGCGATTTGTCCTGCTCCGAAATTATCCCAGTGTCGGCCATTCTGGTGAGGACGTAGTTCTGGCGGGTGCGCGCGCGGTCCGGGTGTCTCAGAGGGGTGTATAGGTTCGGCGCCGGCAGGAGGCCCGCCAGCATCGCCGACTCCGCCAGGTTCAGGTGGGCCGCGTTTTTGCCGAAGTAGTTCTGCGCCGCCGCCGTTATCCCGTAGGCGCCGTGGCCGAAATAGGCCATGTTCATGTAAAGCTCCAGTATCTGGTCCTTCGTGTAGACCCTCTCCATGCGTATGGCTATTATGGCCTCGCTCGCCTTTCGCTTCAGCGTGCGGTCAGGGCTGAGGAACATCATGCGCGCGACCTGCTGGGTGATCGTGCTGCCGCCCTGGCTCGGCGAGCCGGTCTTGATGTCGCTGATCAGCGCCCTTATTATGGCCTTTATCCTTATCCCCTGATGGTTGTAGAATTCGCTGTCCTCAGCGGCCAGTACCGAGCTGGTGGCCCACGGGGAGATCTGGCCTATCTCCACCCACGTCCGGTTCTCCTCGAAGAGGCGCGCTATGACGCGCTCCTTCCTGTCGTAGACCACCGACGTGAGGCTGGGGGTCCGCATGTTCTCGACCGGCGGCAGGTTCGCGGTGATGTCCTGAAGCAGGATGACCCCGAGTACTGAGACGAACGCGGCGAGCCCTATCGCTAAAAATACCGCGCAGAGAACGAAGGCGCGAATCAGTGAAAAAACGCCGATGCGATGCTCTTCGCTCTTATGCGTCGTGTCCTTGCCCATCTTGGTAAACCTCCGAATTTGTCTGTTGTTTCATGCTAGACTTTATCAGATTATCAGCTGTATTGGAAGAGAGCGCCGGTAAAATCAGGCTTTGGCCCCCCGGTACCCCGAAAGATTTTGGCCGAAAGATTTCCAGCAAATTTGCGTTTGAGGGGTTGCGCGATTCCAAAAGGCGTGTTATATTAACCGACGTCGCGCCGCACAGAAGACTACTTGGCGCGGCGGAGCACCTTGCCAACAGAATACAGCGCGTAATATACAAATAATGAAAAGACCAGTCAAGGAGTCAGCAAGCCAAGGAGAGTTTGATCCTGGCTCAGGATGAACGCTGGCGGCGTGCTTAACACATGCAAGTCGGACGGGGCCGCGAGGGAGCAGAGGAGTAGCTTGCTATGAGT
>JAISZL010000027.1 GCA_031269245.1 Synergistaceae bacterium
ACGGGTTGCTTGGGGAAGTGATAGCTGGCGTCAGATTCAAGGATGGTATCCGTGATATAGGCCAAACTGGCAGGAGCGCCGCATGAGTGACTCATACACCAGATTTGACAATAACTCCAATTTCAGAATCAGCGAGCGTAACGGCTATAAAACGCCTTTGCAGGTCGAGGAGGCATGGTATAGTACCGGAATGAATATAAGGAAGTCCTCAAAAACGTTGGGAGCGTCATTCAATAAATGTCTCGTCACACACTTGAAACCCTTCAGGTGCTCGTTCGCCTCAGGCACGGGTCATAATATACTCACCCCGCTGGTGAAAATTTTTATTTTCTCAAACATAGCTTAGCACCTGTTGCCTCAACAGGCCAGCGGGTTCTTTATTGCTTTCCTATCGCATCTTATTGGAGATCCGGGGGGAAATGAGCATTCTTGACAAGAGGAAATAATCATCCTAAAATCCTAACTTATAGAAAGAGTTGCGCGCTCTCGCGCTGAAGTGACGTCAATTCGATTTCAATCGAGCGTTAATGATGTGTCCAGAGGCGCATAAACACTGTCATTAAAATCTTTTAACTTTAGTCGCTTGATTGCAAATTGGT
Source organism: Synergistaceae bacterium (assembly GCA_031269245.1). Taxonomy (GTDB): domain Bacteria; phylum Synergistota; class Synergistia; order Synergistales; family Synergistaceae; genus JAIRKI01. The sequence goes on from JAISZL010000027.1 coordinate 600, forward strand.
ATGAGGAGGGATTGCGGTGAACGGATATTCTTTCGCCACCAAGTTCGTGGTCACGATGATGTGTGCCAGCCGCGGATCCTCGCTTGGAGCGACCGCGTTCAGATAGCGCGCGCGGAGGCCAGGCGGCGGGGATCCCTTCACATAGAAGGGGTTCCCGTTTTTTATTTGGCCGGGCACAAGCGGAGCCGGCCGGCACCAAGGAAGGAGGGAGTCAGACGGGCTGGTCCGGCACAATGAACAGGCGATAAAAAACCAAATCAATGGAGGAATGATCTATCATGAAGAGCATCTCACGAATTTTGCTTCTAGCGGCAGTTTTGTTCGCGGTATCGTTGCCCGCGGCGTTCGCGGCCGAGCCGGTCAAGCTCGTGATAGGGGTTACGCCCTTCCCGCACGCGGAGATAGTCAAGATCGCGGCGCCCCTGCTCAAGGCCGAGGGTTACGAGGTCGAGATCAAGGAGTTCAACGATTACGTCACGCCCAACATCGCGCTCGCTGATGGCAGCCTGGCCGCAAACTTCTTCCAGCACATCCCCTACCTGGAGAACATGGCCAGCGAGCAGAAGCTCGACTTGGTGTGGGTGGCCAAGGTCCACATCGAGCCGCTCGGGCTGTACTCCAAGAAGATCAAGGCCGTCAGCGGCATCAAGAACGGCGACTCGATAGCCATCCCCAACGACCCGACAAACGGCGCGCGCGCGCTTCGACTGATCGAGAAGGCGGGACTGATAAAGGTCAAGGAGGGCGACCTCGTGACCGCGCGCGACATCACCGAAAACACGAAGAACCTCAAGATAGTCGAGCTGGAGGCGGCGGCTCTTCCGAGGACCCTCGACGACACGACCGCGTCCGTTATTAACACGAACTACGCGGTGGAGGCCAACCTCATACCCAGCCGGGACGCCCTGACGATCGAGGACAAGGACTCCCCCTACGCCAACGTGGTCGCGGTCCGCAAGGCCGACGTCGATAAACCGGAGATCAAGGCGCTCGTCAAGGCCATCAACTCCCCCGAGGTGAAGAAGTTCATCGAGGACGAGCTGGTCCCGAAGGGAATAGTCCCGGCGTTCTGAAATCCAGCTAACGTCCTATTGAAATCGAATCGGTATCAAACGAGCAGGCCCCGCCCGGTTATCGGCGGGGCCTGCGCCCTCGGCACGGACACCGTGAACGCGCTCCCGCACCCGGGCTCGCTCCGGGCCTCGACATGGCCTCCGTGCGACTCCACGATCGCCTTGACCACCGAGAGTCCGACGCCGTTCCCCCCGGAGCCGCGCGCCCTGGATTCGTCGGTTCGGTAGAGGTGCTCGAATATGTACGGCATGTCGCTTTCGGCTATCCCAATCCCGTCATCCTCGACGACCAGAACGGCCATGTCCCCCCTGTTCGACGCGGACACCCGTATGCCGCCCCTGTCCGTGTACTTGACGGCGTTCGATACGAGGTTCCAGATGACCTGGCTGAACTTGTCGCGGTCCACGGGCGCGTCGCACTCGCCGCGATCGCAGCTCAGGAGGACCCCCTTCGCGGCGGCGTTCGTCTCGAAGCCGCGGATTATCCGCTCGGCCATGTCCGATATGTCGGAGGGGACCTTGTCCAGCTCCAAGCTCGCACTCGGGTTGCCGGCTTTGACCAGGTCGTCCACGTCGGAGACCATGCGGGACATGCGGAAAATCTCGTCGAGCAGGCTCTCCAGTCGCTCCTTCGTCGGGATCCACAGACCGTCGATCATCGCCTCCAAGTTGCTCTGCAGCACGGCGAGCGGAGTTCTGAACTCGTGGGAGTAATCGACCGCCATCCTGCGCTTCAGCATGAACTGCGTCTGGAGGCTCTCCGCTAAGTGGTCGATCCCCTCCGACAGGGCGTCGATCTCCGCGGTTCCCGTCTTGAGGCCGACCCTCTCCGAGTAATCGCCCTCGGCGATGCGCCTCGTCCGCTCCGTGACGCGCGCGATGGGGCCCGAGATCCTGCCCGCCATGACGAGCCCGATGGCGGCCGACGCCGCCAGGAAGAGCGCGGACATCGCGAAGAACACCTTGTTGAACGCGGAGAGGAAGCTCTGGTCGCTCTCGCTGTAGTAGAACGGATCGTGGTACCCGAGCATCACGGAGCCAAGCGCCGCGCCGTCGCGGACGATGTCGAAGCTCTCCTGCGAGTAGGCGCTCCCGAAGTCGGGGCAGGCATCGCTCATGGAGGACTTCCGCGCTCCGGACACGTGGCCGCACCCGCTCCCCGGCTCGATGCTCGTGCAGTAGAGGGTCCGCCCCTCGCCGTCAAAGACCATGATCACGACGCCCTGCGCGAGCATCGAGCGTCCCAGATCGTCGAGGAATTTCAAAAAAAACTCGTCGTCCGCCGCGCCGGAGCCGGGGAAATTATTCGATATCCCCGCGGCTATCTCCATGTTCTTCATGTCCTGCTTGTGGGAGACGTATATTTGAAATTGCTTGTCCAGGAAGTAATTCGACACCAGAAGGAGGGACGCCACCAGAAATACGGCGAGCGCGGCGTAGGACACGGCCAGCTTGGTCTTGAGCTTGAGCCTCAACGCTTCGTCTCCGCGCCCCCGAACTTGTAGCCCACCCCGCGAACGGTCAGGATGTAAGTCGGGTTCGCGGTGTCGTCCTCTATCTTGCCCCGGAGGTTCTTGATGTGCGAGTCGATGGTGCGCTCGTATCCGTCGAAGTCGATGCCCAGGGCCGAGTCGATCAGCTCATCGCGCGTCCATGTCTTGTTCGGGCACCTGACCAGTGCCGAGAGTATCTTGAACTCGTTCGGCGTCACCTGGACAGGCTCCCCCCTTTTCCTCAACGCGCGCGCTTCCACGTCGATCTCCAGGTCCCCGTCGTTCCAGCTCATGGTCTTAAACAGTGGAGACGCCCCTTCCCTGGAGCGCCGCAGTATGCTCTCTATCCTGGCCTTGAGCTCCCTCGGGCTGAACGGCTTCGTCACGTAGTCGTCGGCGCCGATCGCGAACCCCGATATCTTGTCGTCCTCCCCGCCGCGCGCGGTCAGCATGACTATCGGGACTCGGGACGAGCGGCGGATCTCCATGCAGAGGCGCTCCCCGGATATCTTGGGGAGCATGAGATCCAGCACGACCAAGTCCGGGCTCGTCTCCCTGAACAGGGCGAGCCCGGACTCCCCATCCAATGCCGCGCATACCTCATATCCGGCGCTGCCGAGATATGCCCGCAGGGCGTCGACGATCTTCGCCTCGTCCTCCACGACGAGTATCCTGGCGCTGCCCGGCAACGAGGCGCTCCCCTCAGCCCTGCCGGACTATATCGTATCCCTGGTCCTCTATCGCGCCCTCGATCCGGGCCAGGGACACCTTGCCGGAGTCGAACTTGACGCCCACGCTCCCGGCCTCGAGGGACACATTCACCTCTCCAACGCCCGGCAGACCGCCGACCGCGTTGTTTATCGCGGTTATACAGTGCGCGCACGACATGCCGTCAACCTTCAAAACGACCGATTCCAATTTGCCGCACCTCCTCGATATCCGTTGCGCAACTAATTCTACATCATTTGCGGAGATACTTAAAGAGCGTAATGCGCGCGGCAGTGCGCGGTAATGAGTTTGTCTCCCTCGCCGTCCTTGTGCCGTGACCGCCAGCCCAACATGCCGCCGATTAGCGGGATACTACTTCAGGTCGAACGGCTTCAGGAATTTCTCGGCCTCGTACTTCTTGCCGTTGGCGTCCTCCACCGGGACCGGGGCGTATGCCCACCCCTCGACCTTCGAGGGATCGACCCCGGCCTCTATGAAGACGCTCGGGTTCAGCACGAAGACGATGTCCTTGTCGTTCTTCGACGCGTCCTTCGCCCACTCGAAGAGAGAGCCCTCCGACACCGTGACGCCGTAGTGGTCGAGCGCCGCGTGGTAGCCTATCGACTCCCTGTCCAGTTTCACGATCTGCTCGAACGACGACAGCGGAGTCACCTCACCGTCGTACTCCAGTGGCTTGTCGGAGAGCTTCGTCCCGAACATCAGGCGGCCCCTGTCGTCCAGCATCATCTTCATATCCATTGGCAGTCGGCCCAAATCGAGACCGGCGTTCACGAACGGCTCAGCGTCGAAACAGAGGTACGCATCATACGCCCTCCGCTCGTTGGCGGACTTCCTCCACCAGAAGCTCGCCGCCCCGTCCGGCGACGAGAGAACCCACACGCCCTCGTCGTCGTCCGCCGCCGGCTGGAACGGCAGGAGCTCCAGCATCGCGCTGAATGACGTGACGGCGCTCCGGGCCACCAGATCCGTCCCGAAGGCGGCCATGACCTCGCCGCGACACGCGAACGCCAGGGACATGCCGAGAAATGCTGCCAGCACCGCTTTTAACCTCAACATCTTAATCATTGTACAGTACCTCCTCAAGAGAATTTTAATTTCTATAAAATACATACGGCGCGGTTGACCGCCCCGCGCCGGGATTGCCCTCACCTGCCGGGCTTGAACCTCCTGAGCCTCAGCGCGTTCGACAGCACGGAGACCGAGCTGAACGACATCGCCGCCGCGGCGAATATCGGGTTCATAAGCGGTCCTCCGAAGAGGTGAAGGACGCCGGCCGCGATGGGAAGTCCGGCTGTGTTGTACGCGAAAGCCCAGAAGAGGTTCTGCTTGATGTTGCGGATGGTGCTGCGGCTCAGGTTGATGGCGGCCGGTACGTCCATAAGGTCGCTCCTCATGAGGACTATGTCCGCCGACTCCATCGCTATGTCCGTGCCGGAGCCTATGGAGATGCCTATATCGGCCTGCGCCAGCGCCGGAGCGTCGTTTATGCCGTCGCCCACCATCGCCACGCGGCGGCCCTCGCTCTGCAATTTCTTCACCTCGTTCGACTTGTCCTGGGGCATCACCTCCGCCAGCACGCGGTCAATGCCGACCTGACGCGCTATGGCATTGGCTGTCTTCTCGTTGTCGCCTGTTATCATGGCGACCAGGATGCCCATGCCGCGCAGTGCCCTTATGGCCTCCGCGCTGCTCTTCTTCACCACGTCGGCCACGGCTATTATCCCGGCGAGCCTGCCGCCGGAGACGACGTACATGGGGGTCTTGCCCTCGCCGGCCAGCCTGTCCGACTCCGCCTCCAACTCGCCCAGCGGCACGCCGCGCTCGTTCATCAGCTTGCGGTTCCCGATGAACACGTCCTCGCCGTCTATCACGGCCTCGATGCCCAATCCCGTCAAGGACTGGAAGCGCTCCACCTTCAGGGACGGAACTCCCAGCTCGTCGGCGCGGCGGACTATGGCCTCGCCCAAGGGGTGCTCCGAGCCCCGCTCCGCCGACGCCGTGACCTGAATCAGGCGAGTTCGCTCCTCGTCCCCTCCGCCCGGCACGACCACGTCCGTGACCTCCGGGTGCCCCTCCGTAATCGTCCCCGTCTTGTCGAACACGATGGCGTCTATCTTGTGGGTCGTCTCCAGTGCCTCACCGCCCTTGAACAGTATGCCGTACTCAGCGCCCCGGCCGGTGCCCACCATTATCGCCGTCGGGGTGGCGAGCCCCAGAGCGCACGGGCACGCGATTATCAGTATGGAGATGAATATCGTCAGGGCGAACCGCGCGTCCCGAGTCGATATGTACCATGCCGCGGCGGCCAGCACCGCCAGCACGCAGACCACCGGGACGAAGTACCCCGAGACCACGTCAGCCATCGCCGCTATGGGCGCCTTGGAGCCCTGGGCGTCCTCGACGAGCTTGATTATCTGGGCCAGCGCGGTGTCGCTGCCGACCTTCGTCGCCTCGAACCGTATGACCCCGTTCTTGTTTATCGTGGCAGCGAACACCTTGTCCCCCGCGTGCTTGTCGAGGGGTATGCTCTCGCCCGTCAGCATCGACTCGTCGATTGCGGAGTACCCCTCCGTGATCACTCCGTCCACCGGGATTTTCCCCCCCGGCTTCACGAGTATCACATCCCCTATCTCAACCTCGTCTATCGGGATCTCCGTCTCCCGCCCGTCCTGAATCACTATGGCGGTCTTCGGCGTCAGGCCCATCAGCTTCTTGATGGCCTCCGACGTCTTGCCCTTCGATATCCCCTCCAGGTACTTGCCGAGAAGTATCAGCGCGATGATCACACCGGCCGACTCGAAGTAGAGCCCCTCAACAGCGCCGAAGCTGCCGTCCAGGATCTGGTACGTCGAGTAGAGGCTGTATATGACGGCGGCGGACGTGCCTATCGCGATCAGCGAATCCATGTTCGGGCTTCGCTGGATGAGTGCCTTGAAGCCGACCGTATAGAACCTGCGCCCCACTATCAGTATCGGAACGGTCAATATTATCTGCACTATGGCGTAGTTCAGCGGATACTGCATGGGCCGCAGGAGGCGCGGTATGGGGAATCGCAGCCACCATATCATCGAGCCCATAGCCAGGTAGAGCAGCGGGACGGCGAAGGCCGCGGCTATAGCGAACCTTCTCCCCTGCGTCCTGATCTCGCGCTCGCGCCTCAGCCTGTCCTCGTCGACCACTCCCTTCTTTTCGACCTCGAGGGGCTGATAGCCCAACTCGGAGATCGCGGCTCTTATCTGGGCGAGCTTTATCTCCCTCGGGTCATAGACGACCACCGCCCTCTCGGTCGCGAAGTTCACCGACGCGCTCCTCACCCCGGGGCGCCGCCTCAGCGCCTTCTCGATGCGCGCGGCGCAGGCGGCGCACGTCATGCCCCCTATCGGTATGCCAGCCTCGCTGCGATGCTCCTCGTCCACGACCCCGTAGCCGATGCCCTTTATCGCGTCGCGGATCGCCGACACAGTGAGGCCTCCCCCGTCGAACTCGACGGTCAGCTTCTCCGTCGCGAAGTTGACGGACGCCCCGGCGACGCCGGGCATCTTCCCCACGACCTTCTCGATTCGTTTGGCGCAGGCGGCGCACGTCATGCCGCTCACTGTCATTGTCTCCCTGCTCATCAGCGATATCTCCTTCAACTATGAGTGATGAATGTTTATTACTGTTGACTGGTGTTTTTTGAAGATTTAAACCTGGCGGCGCCCGCAAACGCGCCCGATGCCTCTCCAGACGACGAGACGGCTTTCGCCCCCGTCTCCTCCACGACCGTGATGGAGCTCCTTATCATTCCCATCCAGCAACTGTAAGTATAAACCCCCGGTTTCGTGGGGGTGAACTCTATCACGTTGTCGCCCACGCTCAGCTTCTTCCGCGTGTTGAACGCCGGGATCACCAGGGAGTTGTTGCAGCCGTTGATCGTCCCGGGCGCGGCGCGGATCGTCCATCTGACCGGGGCGCCAGCCTTGACCGTTATTGGCTGATAGCGCCCGTACTTCGTCAGGCTGGACGTCACCTCCTGCACCTCCCCTAACGCCGGCGCCGCGCCCGACACGACAGCGTCCTCTGGCAAACCCGCGGACGCTGTCCCGATACCCGACAGGGCCGCTCCGCTGTTCGCCATCGCGATGCCCATCACGATCACGAGCGCGGCGCCGAACTTCATCGCCCTTCCCGCGAAGCGCCTGCTCATCAGCGAGCCGAAGGCCCCGAGCCCGAACATCAGCGGCACCGTCCCGAGGCTGAACACGAACATGGAGAGAGCCCCCCGGACCGGCGTCCCGGCGTAGAGCGCGTAGAGCTGCATCGCCTGGAGCGGGCCGCACGGCATGAGGCCGTTCAGCAGGCCGACGTAAAGGGGCCCCCGGCCGCTCTTGCTCCCCTCTATCCCGCGGGCCAGCGTTCTGGGGAGGCGGGGTGCCAGCCGGCGCAGGAACTTGAACGTGCCGAGCATGTTGACCCCGACGATGACCATGAACGCCCCGGCCGCGAGCTGGACCGCCCCGCGAGCCGCGCCCGAGAAGCTGACCGCCGAGCCGATCCCCCCGACTATTCCCCCAACGGCGGTGTACGAGACGACCCTGCCCGCGTTGTACAGGATGCTGGGCCTCAAGTTGGAGAAGGAGAGCAGCCTGGAAAATTTGCCGCCTCCGCCGGGGAGCTCGCCGTCCGCTCCGCCGTGGATGCCGAGGCACTGCGAGAGGTTGATGCCTCCGCACATGGCCACGCAGTGGAGGGACGTCAGCAGCCCCACCGCGAATAGCATCCCGTAGCCCATGCCCCGTTCCGCCTGCGGGAAGAAGTCCGTGAAGCGGGAGAGGTATTCTCCTCCCCCCCGGCTCATGAAGATGTAGAGGGCGAATATCACGGCCAGGAGCCCAAGTGCCTCGCTCACGCCCGCTGAGCCCTCGGACGCCGCCCGCGCGCCGCCGCCCGACACCGAGTACCCCAGCTCCTCCACAGCCGCCGCGATGGAGTTGAACTTGACCGCCTCGCCGTCGAAGACGACCCTGCCGCTTCCGCGCTCGTAATCGACCTCGGCCTCCGAGACCCCCCGTATCGACCTGAGCTTGCGCTCTATCCTGTTCTTGCAGGCGGCGCAACTCATGCCCCCGATGCTGAGGGTCTCGGTACTCAAAACGTGTTTTGCCACCGTAAACACTCCCTGTTCGTAGAACTTGAACGCGATCTCACGCTGATAAATTACATCGCGAATGTGGAGATTGCGTGAAGAGGGGGAAGGATTTTTCGATATTTCGTTTTCGCGCGCCCAAGCGTCACTCGACTCCACAGACACGTCGTCCGCGCCGCGCTTTGATCCAGCGCGTCATGTACCGCACTGGGCGCGGAGGCTGTTCATCAATAACTATGACGCTCAGTTCACAAAAACACGACAAATCAGCGTTTCCCTAATTCTCGCCGCGCCTGGTTCGGGCGCGGACGAAGGATGGCCGCCGCAGCCAGCGCCAGCGGGAGGAATCCGAACCCGGCAGAGCACCCGCCGCCAGACGCCCTATCATCATCGGACGAATTTACGGTTACGATCGAGCGGGAGACCTTGCGGCTTCCGTCCGTCGCGGAGGCGAAAACCGCGGCCTGGCCGGCGCCGCGTGCCGTCACCTCGCCAGTGCCGGAGACCGTGACCACATTCGGGTCGGCTGACGTCCACGCGATGTTCCTCACGTCGCCAGCGTCAGCGCCGGTGATCGCGATGACCGCACGGTCGCCGGCTGCTTCCAGCGTCTTCGACGGCTCGACCTCCCAGTCGTTGCGGAAGACGGCCTTTTCCACGAGGCCGCTGGACAACTCGCCGATGTTCTTCGGCGAGACAGAAACCGCGTTCAGTGTCAATATTTCTTCGCCGCCCACGCCTGTCGGCGACGCGGCAGCATATACGGCTCTGGCCGAGCTGAAAGCGCTGACATCGAAGGTGTGGACATCGACCGCGAAATTTATCCGCGCTCCCTCCGCGTTGCCACGCGAGAAGACGACGTTGTGTCCGCTATTGGGCATATAGATGGCCTCGCGTGTCGTGCCGGCCTCGCTGGCGAAGGAGAGGCGATAAAATCTCACTCCGTCAAAACCTGCCGGAACCCCGTTGATCGAGCTCGCCGCAACGGAATCATCGCCGGAATTCAGGATACGGAAATCCACGCGCTTATCCGCGCTGACCAGGAGCTTTATGTAGTTTTCGTGTGCGGGAGGGATAGGGGTATATTCGCCCACCGTCTGTGGTCCTTTCCCGAGGCCATTTATGACGGAACAGACGTAATCTATCGTTCGTGGGTCGTACACCAGGTCCATGTGGCTCAACCCTGGGAAGTTGACGTATTTGAGCGCGGGTTCGGGGGATTCGCCGAACGGGGAACGCGCGGCGGCGCTCGCTCCCAGTACCGTGCCGTCGCCGTCCAGACTGGCCGTTACCTCGACTGTCCGCGCGCTGCCGTCCGCGGCCGTCTCAACGATCACCCCCGCCGGCGTCCAAAAGCCGTGATCGCTTCCTATCAGCGTGGTGTCCACGTTTTTCAAAATACCAGTTATGTCCGAGGCGAACGTCACGCCGCGCAGATGCCTGTGGCTCCTGGCGTTTCCGTCCGTGAGGTTCGGGTTCATGTTTTTGTCGCTGTTCAGTGCCGCGTAATATTCGTTCGGCGCGGCGATTGGCCGCGAGTCCGCGCCAGTTCGCAGTTGGGGCATGAACGCAAGATATTCCCCGCTCGGGAACATCTGGTACATCATCGGGGAGTTCTTCGTCACAGCGCGTATCCAATTGTGAACTATGTCGTATGTCATGTAGGTACTGCCGAGGACTGTAACTGGTTCGTTAGGGACACCCAGCCACTCCAGCCGGTCGTCCATGTAGGATGTCGTACCGAACTCCACCGGCATGAAGGTCGAGTACGTGCCGAAGAGCGGCGCGCCCAGCAGTATGACGCGCTCCACCTTCGAGATGTTCCCACGGTTCGCGGCGATGTAAGCGGGTGGTAGTAGACCGCCGGAACAGTGGGTGACGAACACTACTTTTTCATATTTTTTGCCGTCTATGTCACGGGCCAGCTCCGTCGCCGACTCATTTACACCGATGAACCAGTTGTACGGGTAAAAGACGATATCGTACTCCGGCTCGAACTCCTGTCTCAGATTCTCTACCAAAAGCTCGTATACTGCCGCCTCACGGTCCTCCTTAACTCCGTACAGATCGACGCCGGGTCGCGCTCGCAGCTTCGACCCGGAGCCGTCGGGCTTCAAGGCGAACGCGGAAGCTCCGACGAAGGGTGCCATCCACTTCTCTATGTCGGACAATAACGACTCCTTGACGAGCCACACTTCGCTGTCGCCCTCGTACAGTTTCGATCCCATGTACCCTGGCAGCACGTAGATCGCCTTCTTCGCCGGCTTGCCCGCTTGCGCGGCGCTCGCGCAAACAATTGAAAACAAGAGGACGAAAAAAACGGCGAACCTATTCTTCATAAAAGGGGTCCGGGAAACCGGTTCCCCGGCGGGGGGTTTGGGCGGCGGGGCGGAGCCCCGGGGGGTTCCCGAGCGGAATATTTTTAACTCCGGCATTGCCATACCTCCTATGCCCAGGGCCGCGCCGGGCGCCGCCGGTCTGACGCGGCGCCCGGCGCGGCGGGGCTGATATTTATTTATACGAGGGGGGTTTTTCCGCCGCCCGCAAAACTATGTTATTCAGAACCGCGCCGCCTATCTCGGCTCCCTTGTAGTAAATGATCAGCTTGCCGTTAACCAGGATATTCAGCGCACCCGAATCCTTCTCGATCGTCAGATCGGCTTTGATCCAATATGTCAAATCGGCAATCACCCCTTCTTCCTCTGGGGCAAAATCTTCGGCATTGCCTTTTACATCGATCTCGAATCTGCCGGGCGCCGTCCGTTTCAGCGGGATATCCAAGGTATCGAAAGGCAGGAAATCGGCAACGGGCGGTTCCTCCCCCTCGCCGTCGGACAGATCATCTAACGTGACCGTCACGACCCTTTCATCCGTGCCCGCGCCGAGTACGATGGACAAGGACGCGGACCCGCTGGCATTAGCGGGGTTCGTGCCGCCGTAGATACCGGTGTAATCACCATAATCCTCTTCGCCTTTCACTGTGTTCCACAGGCCGTCTGGAATCCTCATGGTCAAATTGCCGGGCCCATCTCCCGCTCTCTCAAACAGCGCCGTGTATTCGCCTTTCATCACTTTTATAACATCTATAACATCGCCACCAACAAGGAGAGTGTCGACGACTCCGTCATTCACCGTCACATTGGCTTTCGCGTCGAGCTTCGACAGATCCCAAGAACCTTCGAGATCGGCGAATTCCGCCAGCGTGCCGGGTAAATCCGGCTCCTCCGGCCCTGACGACCCGTCCGACGACCCGCCCGACCCGCCGCAGCCTCCCCCGGCGAACATGGCGGCAATCATCAATAGAACCACGGCAAACAACGGTCTGTTTCTTCTCAACATCTGGAACATCTGTACTCCTCCTCCTCTAATTTCTCTCGCCTCCACCTCGGTGGATAGCGTTCGCTTGATTTTATCGAAAACAATCCGGCCTTCGCGTCACCAAACCGGGTGAATTGGCACGAAAAAAGCCCCTCACCTTTTCGGGTGAGGGGCCCCGCAATCCGCTGTTTATACCAATTCGCGATCAACAGGCTGTTTTTGATGCGGCTGAAGCGTTTGTTCAAACCTGTTTTAACGCTTCACCCTTCAGGTATTTGATTTCAAATTGGCATTATCGAGGATTTTCGAATTTTGCGGAATGGATGTGTATATCCAGAAGGAGATTCATCAGCTCCGTCCTGTTTTGGACTTCCGCTTTGGAATAAATGTTTTTCACATGGGTTTTTACGGTGTTTTCACTCACATGCAACTCGTCGGCAATCATCCGGTAGGTCTTGCCCTCAATGAGCAGGGCCGCGATTTCACCTTCGCGTTCGGTGAGCTTCTCCGCTATATTAAACTCCCGAATCATTCGGGTTTGTTCCAGCGCCGGCATTTCGGCAACCACGGTCAAATAGACATGATTCTCAAGCAGGGCGGTCAGCCGTTTATGCAAGGGCGGCAGCAGGACAAGCGTAACACACACCACGCTCAGCGCCAGCAAGGTGGGATTATGGCTTTGCCCGCTTGTAATCGTAATCGCTTTTCCGATGAGGCCGCCCAGCAGAACCCCCAGGACATTGGCGGAAAGACCGACGCCCATAATTCCGGCGGGATTTTTGCCCATCTCCAACATTTCCCCCAGGATGCTCCACCAAAACAGGTCGTACACGCCGCAGGCTCCCAACATCAGGGTATTGACCAAAAGATAATCCACCCATGAGCGGCCAAGCAGAAAAAAGGTTATAAAGGAAAAGCCGATCATGGCGATAGCCACATAGAGGATATATGCCCGGTTTGTTTTTCGGGGAAGGTTTCGCATGATGAACAGGGCAACGATATATGGTACGGCCCAATACCAGCTTGTCAGCCATTCCAGATGAGCGAAAGCGGGTCCCTGCACCTGATACATGAGGCCGGAATTGATGGTGATGACCACGACGAACAGCCACATAAAAGCGAGCGGGCCGGCTTTACTGACATAAATCTTCCCCTGTTCGGAAGATGGCGGGCCTGACGGCGCTTCCTCTTTGGGCAGCTTGAGAGCGAACGGGAAAGCCGCGGCCAGCGTCAGCATGGAAAATCCGAGCCCGGCGCGCGGAGAAATGTGAATGGCTGCCATATTCAGCGGGATCATCAGGAGGTTCGAGAAGATGAGACCGTCCGACATGGTTTTGATGCGCTCGCCTTTCGGAGTACAGCCTTTGAAATAAAAACCCCACGCCGCCACGCAGCAACCGGCCAAAAATGCCGCCGAGAGCAACGCCAACCTCCACAGGAAGGAGGGCGGGCGGAAAAACACGCTGGATGCCACGATGCAAAAAGCGATGGAAAAAAGCATGAGTTTTTTGGCTGTTTGCATGTTCCTTATAAAGAGGCCGCAGACAAGCAACCCGGTAAAATGAGCGGCCATTGTTCCAAAAACAAACGAATGGGCCGAGATATTGCGGTAGTCCGCAAGAGCGTACAATATCCTGCCTTCAAAGGGGAAAGCCAGCAACCAGGAAAAAAACAGGGAAAAGACGATGACGGATAACCGACGGTCATTTATTACCGTTGTCATACGTTGATTCACTCCGTTTCCCGTCACGTTTTCACATCCTTCGCATAAGGAGCGGCTGATCTATCGTTAGCCCGAGTTTCAGCAGTTATTAAAGCTGCGATAACTGTAATATCAGTAATATCGGGCGATCCTGACTCGAAATCAGACGTGTCGTGGCTTTGTCCCCACATTAATTTTTCCTTCTTTATTAGTATCGACTGAAAATAACAGCTTCACCTGCATCAATATCGCTCCAACAACTTCCACTCTATGTTTTGTAAACTGTCAGTTGCCCACGGCAATATTTTCTCAGGATTTCCATACGCGCTGTCTCCGATTATTTGCTTTTCGGAGAATTTGAACTAAATCGGTCACTATTTTATCATCCAAGTCAATAGCGAGGAAGACGCCTGAAAATCAGCGCCAAACAAAGTATGATAAAAGCCGCACTCAACGAAGATTACTTCATCGCGTTGATCGAAAATTTATGAAACGACCGTGAACACGGTGTTGGGTAGGTGAAGTGCTATTTCATCCAGACTCGTCAAAAATAATGATAGAATAAACCCAACGAAAGGCGGCGACCCTGAATCTTTGGGGGTTGATGGATGCCGGAAGCACAGGTGGCGAACTTCGAGAGCGCCTTGAAAAATACCGTGATTACTCGTTCTCAGAGCGAGACAAGGGCGCTCTGTTCGAGCGTTTGATGCTACGCTTTCTGAAAACATATCTGGCATACGCGAGACGTTTCAATCCATCACCGGACAGAACGGCTCCGGCATTGGCCGCGATTCATTGCCTACAAGTCAGAGGTAACGCGTTTCTCTGCCGATTTTGCGTGCCTTTCGACAACCAAGCTAGTCAGTCAGGAGCGATCGAGAAATGATAAATAACCCGAGGATAATTCTACATGCACAAATCTGAACTCCTAGAACTGATCGCCAACGGGGAGAATTCAGGAGTCGAATTCAAACAGGATGATATACGCCCTGAACAACTCGCGAAAGAAATCGTCGCTTTAGCGAACCTCAAAGGCGGCCGCATCCTGCTCGGCGTCGATGACGAAAAAAACATCGTGGGGATAACGAGGGCTAACCTGAGCGAATGGGTTGCCGACACTGTTCTGGGCAGATATGTCCATCCTGTGATATTGCCCTATTACGAAGAAGTCCTCATGGACGGCGGGAAGAAAATAGCGGTAGTCGCCATCGGGCCCGGAATTTCAAAACCATACGTCGTCAGGGAACGCGACCGTGAAACGGCCTACATCAGAATAGGGAATGTTTCTCGGCCCGCGACGAGAGAACAGCTTCTGACGCTGGGTTCCTCAAGCGGCATCATCTATTCCAAAGTCATGCCAGTGTACGGGACGTCATTTGAGTCATTGGACTTGGCGAGGCTGGAAAATTATATGCGGGATATAATCCAAGACCCGCAGGTTCCTCAAAACAAGCCGGAATGGACGGCGCGGTTGAAAGCGCTAGGGTTTATGGCCGATGGAATAACCGAAGAACCGCTTTGCACCATCGCGGGCGTTGTCCTTTTTGGTATCAAACCCAGACCGTTTCTCAGACAATCAGGTGTTCGGCTGATGGTTTTCGGCGCGATGGACAAAATTTATCAGGCAAAACTTGATAAAGTGATTGACGTCCCGCTCGTCGGTCGCTTCTCGGCCGATAAGTCAGGAAAACAGTTGATAGATTCGGGATTGATCGAAAAAGTTTTCGATTTACTCGAACCTTTCATCACTGAAGAATCAAACGAGCTAAACGGCAAACCGAGCCGTGACAGGGAATGGTTTTATCCGTTTGAGGCGCTGAGAGAGCTTTTGATCAACGCCTTCGCGCATGTGTTATGTATAGCTTGACATAAAGCTTGGGATAATCACGTCGCTGCTGCTTCTTGGGGCGTATCTCCCGGAGAAGCGTCGCGCTCTTCTGGATGTCATCCGGACGCTCTACGCGCAACAGAAGCACATGTACGAACACCGGAC
>JAISZL010000059.1 GCA_031269245.1 Synergistaceae bacterium
ACGTGGGGAGGAAAGAAATATATTATAGAAGAGAAGGCAGGGGAGCAGAAACTTTTCAGGAGGGGGGCGGCAATATCGGTACTCAAGCTAATGGATGGGAAACTGGCGGCGCAATATGAGGATGAAATTTTTGATATAAAGGAAAAATCTGAAAGTAGCAATAAGAAGGAAGAGAAGGAAAGAAGTGATAAGAAAGAATTTAAGAAAACTTATAAACCAGCCCCAGATCAGCCATGGCGGAAGTACAAAATACATCCGACAGTGTCAGGAAAATCTTCAGTCTCGGATGTTTTGAATTGAGTTTTAATTTTGCACTTTGAAATAATAGGATGAAATGCACTTTAATGGAGTAGAGGGAATGCGACATTTTCCCTGTCCCATTTCCCCCCTTTTACCATGACATTTTCCCTGTCCCTTGACACTAACATTTTCGGCATCTCGCCGACAACGCAATAGCAGGCGTTATATCCTCTTTCCTCAAGCTCCTTTGCAAGTTTTCTCAGACTTTTATTTGTCCACAAAAACGTTGTCATCGGATTGCCTTTTGTGTGAGCCGATACCAATTCCTCAAGCGCTGACAATATCCCTAATTGTTTCTCCCAAACCGGTTTGCGGCCTCCGCCGGGTTTGCGGCTTCTGCCTTCGCTCATAATCTTACCGGGACTGTCAAGCTCTTTCAATCCCCACGTTAGCGTTTGACACGACATTCCTGATAGGCAGCTGATTAGGCTTATTCCGCCATATCCGATTGATTTTGCTTCCGCGGGTAAATACCTACGGCTCTGATATTCATTCAGCGTTGGCAACACTGCCTCTATACGATTTCGTATCGCGATTACATCTACTTTTTTCTTCATTCAGCATGTCTAGTATTGTTTTAATTACTTGTCAAGTTTATTTATAAACAATTCCTTAATACATTAGCAGAAAGACCAGGAATATACGGCGTGACTTGCACGGCGTAAATAATAGTATCATTTTTGGTGTAGTCGTGCAACTCAGACAGAAATTCGCGACGAATAATATCCTGCCCAGTCTGTTTATACTGTGCAATACGATTTATTATTTCATTTCTATTGGCCGTCAGTTCCGTCCTCCTTAATACTTACAGCTACTGTCACGGGGAGCACGTTTCCAAAATAAGCGTAACACTCTTTAATATGGTTAAAAATCAAGGGGTTTGTTTTCTTGAAGTTTTCAAGGATTTCATTCTTTTCCGTCTCTAATAAAACAGTTTCGTTTGCCATAACAGTACTTCCATTACAATAATATGCTTCTTGTGCGTTTTCACTTGGCAATTGAATTTTCCTCATAGTCAATTTCTAATTGCAGCATTTTCCGCGAATATTTATCTTTGACTCCTTTAAGGAATTTTCCCACAGCATCAGGATGATTTTTCAGGAACCATTCTATATGATTCTCAACGTATTCTTTTCTCACAACATTGTCGTTTAAGTCATTTGGTACCCGCTCCATTCTCTCATCAATACTGTCAAATCCGTGAAACGAGCGTTCCAATCTTTCTTTGATTAGAGAAATGTATTGTTCGTTAATTTCAATTCCTACACCCCGTCTATTTGTTTGTTGGCAAACTCGTAGAGACGTTCCAGAACCACAAAAGGGATCAAGAACTAAATCATTTTCATCAGAAGAAGCTAAAATCATTCGTTCAAATAGCGCTTCTGGTTTCTGTGTAGGATGGTTTTGACGATTAGTTTGACAATAGTGGACGTGAGAAAACTCCCAAACATTACCAGGATTTGCGCCCCGCATATTATTTATGCTACGGTAATATTTCTGTGGTATCCTAATTGCGTCAAGGTTGAATTTGAATTTATTATTTTTAACAAACATCAAAATGTCATCGTGCCTTGGACTAAAACCTTTTTTTTTGCCAATACCTTGTGTATAATTCCACGTAATCCAAGAATTGAATATAAATTCCAGATCTTTTTCTAATATTGCGTATATATACGAAATATAGCGCACTCCCATAAATAAGTATATTGTGCCAGTCGGCTTCAACACTCGTTTTGCTTCATTAAGCCATTTACGTGAAAAAGACAAATACTCATCATGTTTTAAGTTATCGTTGTTATTACCGTAATCTTTAGAAAGATTATATGGCGGATCAGTCGCTATTAAATCAACCGTCTCGGATTTCATATTACCGAGAACATCAAGACAATCGCCTAAGATGATTTCTATTCTTTTATCCATTTGTTTTTCACCGCTTCCCTATACCAATCATCAATTGTACGGCGTGATGAATTAAGATATTTTTTATCCAAAAGCTGGCAAAATTCCCAAGTTGTTCTGTATTCATATTCTACATAATGAATATCTTTGATCTGAATCTGTCCAGTACCTAATGCCGGATTATAATTTATATCCACTTCGGAGATATATTTCAAATCGTAGGCATTATACCTTACAATTTCCATAATACCATCTATAAGTTTGGTTTGTGGATTTTTCCCAGAATAAACTTTGTGTTTTAACGAAAGGATAATAAACATAAAATCAGGATCTTCAATATATGCGGAACGAATTCTACTGAACGACGTAATATTGGGTCCTTTACCGGAACTCTCAATATCTTCGGCGGTTGCTTTTGCGTCAACATTTGCTGTTATCGTTGAATTGCTCTTTTTAAATTGGAGTAAAACATCTGCCATATCAAGGCGTGGTCTTGATTCCACATTAACCAAGTGATAAACATTATCAACATTGTCTCTTATGTCATGAAAAATTTCAAAAGCCCACGCCTCAATAATTGGACCAGCAATTTTGTTTATATTCTCCATTGGCAAACCTAATTTTAAATTAGTATTTAAAATTATTTTATTATTCCCTTTTGCGATTGCATCACGGATAATGGACTCTATAGCCTCTACTACAAAATGAGAATCATCTTGATATGATTCGTTTTCCTTTGGTATTTTAAAACGAAAACCATTATATTCCATAATCATCCCTCAACAATAAAACAGTCATACCCTAAAATTCGTTCGGGTTGGAGTAAGAAGCACTCTGAATTCCCCTCTGCATACTACCACGATATCAAACGTGAGACAATCAGTACCTGATGAAGTAATCTAACCGGCTCCATCCCCTGTTTCTCTCCAATCGTTCGACCTGACTCCGGGAATCAGCGATGTTTTGGATACGCCCACTGTCGCTTGTTATCTCTGAAGCATCTCGCCGACAACGCAATAACAGGTGTTATATTCTCTTTCCGCAAGCTTCTTTGCAAGTTTTCTCTAACAGGAAAATTTCTTCCTGAACCTTAAGTTGTTGACATTGGTTTCCTTTCTGTCGATGGTGACACTTGGCGGCAAATTATCCTCGGCTTCTTGCCTGTTCATGTCTTCAACGACTTTTTTGAAATGCGCGACTGGGTCAGGGTATTCTTTTTCCAAGGCATCCAGATATCCCGGCGATTTTATAGTTTTTGTCCTCGACTGGCCGGTTTGAGCGTCCCTGAACCCATGAGCGATGGACAGATATTTTCCGCCCTTTGACAGATCCGACTTTTAAATGAACTACCATCCCTCCCTTGGAATTGATAGGTAACAGAGATATTACAGTATACATCGCCAAATATCACAACTAATATTAATCATAAACCTGACAAAATTTTCCTCCCTGAGGTTTTGCGCCACATTAGCGCACTAATTTGATTAACATGAAGTATTTTTTTGGTGTATAATTACGTAGTAAATTAAAATGTAAAATAACTATAGTCCCCGTAGTTAGGGTGATATTATTCGTGTCGATAAAAATGAAAGCGGCCTTCATCATCATCTCCATCGTGACCTTGATCACCGTATCCAGCTCCGGGCTCGGCATGTATCTCAGCCGGACGAGCCTGGTGGCCGCCACTGCGGACGACATGACGGTGATCAGCAAAATCGCGGTCAAGATGGTATCCTCCAGCATATACCTATTGAAGGCGGAGGCCGACACGATAGCCGCGGAGTGCCTCGTCGCCGCGGTGCGCGGCGCCGAGTCCCAGGGTTCGTCGTCCGGCGATCTGCACGGATTGCTTCGGGAGGAGACACTGAAGCGCGGATATCTTGCCTTGACGATCATGGATTCAAAGGGCGTCGTCACATCCTATGGCTCCCCCGCCCCGTCCGACGAGTTCGTCCGAAACCCCTACGCCCGGCGCGCGGCCATCGGGGAGCGGGTGGTCTCCTCGACGGAAACCGCCGAAGACGGCAGCCGCGTCATCCACGTCTGCGTCCCGATGGGGTCGCGCATCCTGGTCGCCACGCTTCCCGGCACGTATTTCAACGGCGTCGTCTCCGAGTTCAGGATATGGAAATCGGGGAACATCTTCATCGTTGACCGCGGCGGATTCATGATCTCCAACTATAGAACACAGCTCGTCACAAACCGGTTCAGTTTCATCGAAGAGGGCAAAAGGCCGGGCGCAAACACGGACGACAGGGCGCGGGGCGAGTTCTTCAGCTCGCTCGTCCGGGGTGCGCCGGGCGTTGGTGTCTACAACTACGAGGGCAGCAACCGCGTCTGCGCCTACTCGCCCGTCAGCGGGTCCGACGGGTGGACGCTCGGCGTCGTGGCCATTATAGATGAGAGCCCCTACGCGCGGATTCGCTATTTCCTGCTGCTTTCGGGAGCTATATTTCTCGTGTTCGGGATCTTGGCCGCTTTTTTCTCGGCAAGCGCCATCGAGAGGCCTTTCCAGCAAATCGAGGAGCAGAACGCGTCCCTGGCCGCGCTCAAGGAGATAGCCGAGGAAGCCAGCCGGGCAAAGAGCGACTTCCTGGCCAACATGTCCCACGAGATGCGCACACCGATGAACGCCGTCATCGGAATGACGAGCATTGCCAAAACCTCCAGCGACCTCGAAAAAAAGGATTACTGCCTGCAAAAGATAGAGGACGCCTCCACGCACCTTCTGGGCGTCATCAACGACATCCTGGATATGTCGAAGATAGAGGCGAATAAATTCGAACTCTCCTCCGAGCGCTTCAACTTCGAAAAGATGCTTCAGAAGGCGGCGGCCATACTCAACTTCCGCGTCGAGGAAAAACGCCTGCGCTTCACAGTGCAAATTGACCACAATATACCACCGGAGCTGATCGGGGACGACCAGAGAATCACGCAAGTCGTCACGAATCTCCTGTCAAACGCCGTGAAGTTCACGCCTCAAGAGGGCAAGATCCGCATGGAGGCCAAATTCCTGGGGGAGGAAGACGGCCTGTGCACCGTTCGTGTCAGTGTGGCCGACACCGGAATAGGCATCAGCGCGGAGCAGCAGTCGAGGCTTTTCACGTCCTTCCAGCAGGTGGACGGCGGCACGTCGCGCAAATTCGGCGGCACCGGTCTGGGCCTCGCCATATCCAAACGCATCGTCGAGATGATGGGCGGCAGGATATGGATCGACTCGGAACAGGACGGGGGCTCCACGTTCAGCTTTACCGTAAAACTCGAAAGACCTCCGGCGGAACCCGTCCGTCCCTCGAACGAGAGAGCGCGGCCGGGAAACACGCGGCTGCTCGTCGTGGACGGCGACCGCGACATCCGGGCCTGCCTCGGCGAAATGACCCGGGAGCTGGGTTTTGCCTGCGACACCGCGGAGAACGGCACACAAGCCCTCGCCATGATTGAGCGAAACGGCCCATACGATATTTGCTTTCTGGACTGGAAGAACTCCAGCATGGACGGCATGGAGCTCGCGCGCCGCGTCAGAGCGGACCGAGCGAGGAGCCGCGTCGTCGCCATGATCCCCGCCGCGGAGTGGGCCGCCGTTGAAACGGAGGCGCTGGAGTCCGGGATCGCCAAATTCATCTCCAAGCCGATTTTCCCCTCCGTTATAGTGGACTGCGTCAACGAAAGCTTGTGCGCGCAAAATCTCCCCACGCCGGAGGAGGGACCTCAGACCGAAACGGATCGGTTCGAGGGGAAGCGGTTGCTCCTGGCCGAGGACGTGGAGATCAACCAGGAGATCGTTTTTTCGCTTTTGGAGCCGACGCGGATGGAAATAGACTGCGCGGGAAACGGAGCGGAGGCCGTTCGTTTATTCGCCGAATCTCCCGAAAGATATGATATGATTTTCATGGACGTGCAGATGCCTGAAATGGATGGATATGAGGCTACAAACCACATCCGCTCCTTCGACAATCCGTGGGCGAAGGAGATCCCGATCGTCGCCATGACGGCGAACGTATTCCGTGAGGATGTCGAAAGATGCCTCGCGGCGGGGATGAACGGGCACATAGGCAAGCCGCTCGACATCGAGGAACTGATGTCCGTGTTGCGCAGATACCTGGCTGACCGAGCCCCGCGCGTGAGAGCCCCAGAACCTCAGGGCTCAGTCCAGCGGGCGTCCTGAGAGCGCTGATTGTAAATGGCCGACACAACAGCAATGGAAATGGAACAGGAGGGATGAGTCTGTGCGAAAGAGCGTTTTTGTCATGATGGCACTTGCCGCTGTCATCGCCGGGGGAACCGCCGTTTTTTTCTCGTTCAGCGGAAGGACGCCAGGCGGTCAGACCTCAGTTCTGACCGCCGCACCGGAGACGAGCGGTAGGATCACGATCCACTTCATCCCCAAGAACGTGGGGAACCCCTACTTCGAGGCGTTGAGCACCGGTTTTTACGACGCGATCGCCGAGTTGGGCGAGGAGAATTTCAAATACGTCTACGCCGGCCCGGAGGCTGCTCAGGCCGACAATCAGATCGAATTTGTGAGAAACGCCATTCAGGACGAAGCCGACGCGATATTCATCGCCTCGAACTCCAACACCGCACTCAACCCCGTCTTTGACGAAGCCCGCGCGGCTGGGATTCGCGTGTACATCATCAACCAGGACATACCCGGCAGCGAGGAGCACCGGGACGCGGCGATAATGCCTGTGAACTTCGACAAGATAGGCAGCACGCAGATAGACCTGCTGGGCAAGCAGATCGGTTACGAGGGAAGGTTTGCCATTTTGTCCGCCACAGTGGACGCCCCTGACCAAAACACGTGGGTCGGCCTCATGAAAGACGAGCTGGAGAGCGACCCGAAATATGAGAAGATGGAGCTCCTGGAGGTCGTCTACGGTGACGACCAGGCGGAGAAGTCCGCCTTGGAGACAAGGGCGCTTCTGTCGAAATATCCCGATATAAAGGGCATCATCTGCCCGACGGCGGTGGGCCTCCCTGCGGCATGCCAGGTGGTCAGGGAGAGCGGCCTGGCCGGCAAGGTCAAGGTCACGGGGCTGGGACTCCCCTCCGAAATGGCGGAATTCGTCCTGGACGGGACATGCGAGGGCTTTCAGCTCTGGAATCCGCCGTATGAGGGATATATGGGCGTTTACATGGTGTGGGCCGAGAAGAAGGATGGTTTCGTCCCCAATCCCGGCGCTAAATTCACGGCCAGAAAGCTGGGCGAGTACACAATCCAGTCCGACGGGCAGATATTGACCCTCGAGGACCCCATGCTCTACGACAGGTCCAATATCGAAAAATACTCCGTGCTGTTTTGACGACGCAGGGTTCCGCCCCATACCCGATTGAACTCAGGCTCCATAACGGACAGCATATCCAATAGCTCGGTCGGGGGAAACGAGTATGTCGGCGGGCTGGTGGGAGACAACAGAGGCAGGGTGACGTCAGGGGCCGCGAACGGAAGCGTCGTGGGAAAAGGCCGGTACGTCGATACGCTCGTCGGGCGCGGGGAAGACGGTTCGGTCACAAACAGCATGGGGAACGCAAGGGTTTTGAAGGAAGAGCGGACGGGTTTGGGAGATAGAATGTCCTGAATTTCAGTTTACGCGGTTTCCCGGTCATTTGCGATGCCGCGCGTCGCGTTCTCATGCCCTGAATCACCCCGGCGCGTTCCCTGCCGGGTGCGGGCGGCGCCTGCGGCCTACGTCCTGGACTACTTTAAAAATTTGACATCTTTTGAAACGAGTGGTAATATCAAAGAGATTTCGGGAGAGGGAGGATCGTCATGTCAATCAGGCACAGCAGGGCACAGCAGGGCATAATAATAATTATTGGCAGCGCGGCTCCCCCTCGCGGGATCGGCGTTTAGCGCCGTTTACAGAGCGAGCGGATTGGAGCCCTTCGAAGTGAGAGGGGCTCCAATTTTTTTGTCTGATTCATAATTTTTCGAGGAGGGGAACAAATATATGGTTAGCGCAATGGACGGCACAATAGAGGTGCGGTGGCACGGAAGAGGAGGGCAGGGGGCGAAGAGCGCCTCGGCCGTCCTGGCCGAGGTTCTGTTCCACGAGGGCAAGTACGTGCAGAGCTTCCCGGAGTACGGGGCGGAGCGGCAGGGCGCGCCGATACGGGCGTACAACAGGGTGTCCAACAGGCCGATACGGCGCCGTTGCGGGGTCGAGAACCCCAACATAGTGGTGGTGGTGGACCCGACGATGATCGAGAGCGCGAACCCCAGCGAGGGCTGCGCGGACGACGCTATATACCTCGTCAACACCGCGCTTGACGCCGGCGATCTTCGCCGCAGGCTCAAGATATCCGATTCGGCCAGGGTGCTGGCGGTCGACGCCACCAAGATAACGATAGAGGAGCTGGGGCAGAACAGGCCCAACGCGCCGATCCTGGGCGCCCTCTCCCGCGTATTCGCCGACGTCCCCGCCGAGGTTTTCGCGGACCACTTCACGAGGAAGATGAAATCCCTCCCGCCGAAAGCGCTCGAAGCGAACCGGCGGGCCATCATGCGCGGCCGCGCGGAGGCGACGCTGGCATGAGCCGGGTCAAGGGGGGCGTGAGTTGGAGGAGAGTACCGCCTGGCACCATTTCGTTCGGCGCATCGGCGATGGAGGTCGAGACTGGGCTGTGGCGCAGCATGAGGCCGGTTCTGGACCGGGAGAAGTGCGTCTCCTGCCTCAAGTGCTGGGTCCAGTGCCCCGACGCGTCCGTAGTGGTTGACGAAAGCGCCCGCGTCGTAGGCATAAACGAGTACTTCTGCAAGGGTTGCGGCGTGTGCCGGGCCGTGTGCCCGGTCGGGGCGATAACGATGCGCCCGGAGTCGGACTTCATTGAGTGCGGCGCGCCGGAATGCCGCGGCGAGGGTTCGCCGGATGAGGCGGGTACTCGTGTGCTCAAGCCTGGAATGGTGGGTGAGTTGGTTGGATTGCGGTGACGAGCGCGCCGCGCCGGGCAGGGGCAGATGCGGGCGAATAGAGATGACCTCCGGCAACCTGGCCTTCGCCGAGGCGATGAGGCAGATCAACCCTGACGTGGTCGCGGCGTACCCGATAACGCCGTCCACGGAGATACCGATGCGCTTCGCGGAGTACGTCGCCAACGGCGAGGTTGACACGAGATATGTAGCGGTCGAGAGCGAGCACTCGGCGATAACGGCCTGCGTGGGGGCCTCCGTGGCCGGAGGGCGGGTCATGACCGCGTCGTCGGCCAACGGGGTGGCCTTGATGCACGAAATTTTCCCGATAGCGGCCTCGTTCAGGGCGCCCATAGTGTTCGGGCTCGTCAACAGGAGCTTGGGAGCGCCGGTCAACATCCACTGCGACCACTCCGACAGTATGCCGGAGCGGGACTCTGGATGGGTGCAGATATACTGCGAGGACGCGCAGGAGGTGTACGACACCGTGATGCTCTCCGTCCGCTTGGCCGAGCACCCCGACGTGCTGACCCCGGTGTTCGTCTGCCAAGACGGCTTCATAACGAGTCACTGCTACGAGCCGGTGGAGTTTCTCTCCGACGAGGCGGTGAGGAGTTTCGTGGGGGCGCGCGAACCGCGCTACCCCCTGCTTGACGTCGAGAACCCCGTGTCATACGGCTCTTTCACGATGTCCGAGTACTACTTCGAGATCAAGAGGAACCAGATAGAGGGGCTGAACCACGTACAGCGCGTTTACGGAAAACTTTCGAGCGAGTATTTCGCGCTCTCCGGGCGGGAGTATCCGGTGATCGACCGCTACATGTCGGACGATGCGGATTACGTGGCGGTGATAATGTCGTCGGCCGCCGGCGTCGTGAAGGACGTTGTGGACGACCTGCGCGGGGACGGCGTCCGCGCCGGCTGCATACGGGTCAGGATGTACAGGCCGTTCCCGGCGATGGAGCTCAGGGAGGCGCTGCGCGGGAAGAAGTGCGTTGCCGTGCTCGACAGGAGCGCTTCCCCGGGCGGTACG
This sequence comes from Synergistaceae bacterium, assembly GCA_031269245.1. Classification (GTDB taxonomy): domain Bacteria; phylum Synergistota; class Synergistia; order Synergistales; family Synergistaceae; genus JAIRKI01. The sequence continues at coordinate 10,143 of JAISZL010000059.1, forward strand.
GCGCCGCTCGCGGCCGAGGTCAAGTCCGCGCTCTACATGCAGCCGGACAGGACGCCGGTGTTCGACTACATCTTCGGCCTTGGCGGACGGGACTTCTTCCCCAGCGACGCCCTGCGCGTCTTTCAGGACATGATGGAATTCCGTTACGAGGACGGCGCGCGCTACATAGGGCTTTTGGAGGAGGATGATCAGGAATGAGCGGGGTTCGTCTCAAGGATCTTGCGGGCAGGAAAAACCCCCTCACCGAGGGGCATAGGATGTGTCCCGGCTGCGGCTCGCCGACAGCGCTGAGGCAGGCCTTCATGGGGATTGATGACCCGGTGGTCGTTGTGGGCGCGACCGGCTGCATGGAGGTGTCTAGCACCGTGTATCCGTACAGCGCGTGGCGCGTCCCCTTCATGCACGTGGCGTTCGAGAACGCGGCGGCGGCCATCTCAGGGGTTGCGGCGGCCCACGAGGTACTCGCTCGGCGCGGCGCCGCGAGGAAAGATATAAAATTCGTCGCGTTCGGCGGCGACGGCGGGACGTACGACATCGGGCTCCAGGCGCTGTCGGGCGCGCTGGAGCGCGGGCACGACTTCACCTACATCTGTTACAACAACCAGGGCTACATGAACACCGGCGCGCAGAGGAGCGGCGCCACGCCCCGCGGCGCGAACGCGACCACGTCGCCGGCCGGCAGGGTCCTCGGCGGCAAGCTCGAGCGCCCGAAGAACATGACCGAGATAGCGGCGGCCCACGATATCCCCTACGCGGCCCAGACTACGCTCCACAACCCCGCCGACCTGATCTCCAAGGTGCGGCGGGCCGTGGAGACGCCCGGCCCCGCGTTCGTGAACGTACTGACGCCGTGCGCCCTCTTCTGGAAGATAGAGCCGAGCGACCAGGTGAAGATCTGCTCCCTCGCCGCGGACACCAGATTCTGGCCCGTCTACGAGGTTATAGACGGCCGTCACGTCCTGTCGTACACGCCCAAGAACCCGAGGCCGCTGGAGGATTTTCTGCGGGCGCAGGGCCGCTACGCCCACCTCTTCAAGAAGGGGGAGGAGAGGGCCGACCTGATAGCCCAGGCCCAGCGGGACGTAGACGAGGATTGGGAGAAGCTGCTTGGGAAGTGCTCGCGATCGGCTCTCACCTCAGCCTCTTCATAGCCAGGGCGGACGGGCAGAGCGACAGGCCGCCCAGCGATGTGCAGCGGAGTTCTGGGGGGAGCATTTTGCCGACCGCGTACACGGCGTCTATCGTCTCGTCCAGAGGGATGCCGTTCTCGTAGCCGCACATCGCGAGAGCCGCGTTGACGAACGCGCCTCCGGCCGCGGACGCGTTGCGGGTGTGGCAGGGTATCTCCACTATGCCCTGCACGGGATCGCAGACTGATCCCATCGTGTTCTGGAACGATATCGCGGCGGCGTCGAGCGTCTGGCGCGCGGTTCCCCCCGCGGCCTCCACGCACGCGGCGGAGGCCATCGCCCCGCCGGCGCCTATCTCGACCTGGCAACCCGCGACCTCGGCGGCGAACGTCGCCCTCGCGTCGAGTATCAGGCCGACGGCGCCAGCCGCCCACAGTGCCATGCACGTCTCATCCTCCGACAGACCAAGCTCCTCCTCCAGCGTTATGACCACTCCTGGAAGGGTGCCGGCCGCCCCGCCGGTTGGCGCGGCGCAGACCACGTCCATGCCGCCGTTCGCGTGCATCACCGCCATCGCCCGCGCCGCCGCCCTGACGTTCATGCCCCAAAACGGGCTCGATTTGCCGATTTCCCATATCTTGCCCGCCGTTGGGCGCAGCAGTTGCATCGATACGTCCAGCCGGCCGTCTAGCGCACGCTCGCAGGCGCGCTTCATCACGGCGTATCGGCGCTTCATCTCGTCCATGGCCTCCGCTCGCTCCATGCCGAGCAGGCGGCGTTCGTATTCGAGCGCCGCCTCTCCGATGGAGACGTGCCTCCCTTCCGCGCAGCGCAGCAACTCCGAGGCGCTCCCAAAGAGCGGCTCGCCGCGAAGCGGGAAGAAGACGGGGCGCGCCACGCGCGGGCGCAGACCCAGTTTTCTGAGGCCGTCCAGCGTCCCCACGTCAGGGGGCTCGCAACCCTGTGACACTAGAAGGCATCCGCCATCCAGCTCGAACGCCTCCAGCTTGCCGCGAGGGGCCAGGAGCCCTCTCGCTTCCTCGCGCTCCCATACGCAGTCCGCCATCACTACCCACGAGTCCCCCCGGAGGTCTACGCTCCTGCCGTCGACCTCCGATATCACTACCGACCCGCCGCCTATGGACGCGCCGGTGACCGTGTGAGCCGAGCTGTCCCCGCTCATCTCGATGCGCACCCAGTTCGGATGGTTCGCCTCCGGGAACGAGCCGACGAAAAATCTCACGTCGCAGGAGGCGCGGCGAGCGGCCTCCCGCGCGTCGTGGAAATCGTCACCCAGCAGCGGAAGGTCCAGCAGCCCGGTTATGAACGCCTTGTCGCTCCCCTGCTCCGCGTAGACCTTGCCATACGAGCCGTTCTCGTCGAAGCGGATCGACGCGCGGGGCGGCGTCCCCCCGAATATGTCGCGGGCCATGCGCCCTATATGGTAAGAGGCGGCGGTGTGGGAGCTGGAAGGACCCCTCATCACGGGGCCTAGTACGCCGTTGAACACGCTCGCGGTTTTCATCGTGGTATCATCCTCCAAAATTATGCGGTTCGACTGGCTGTTTCCCAGGGTTTGCTTATATCTCCGGCGCGTCGCGCGCTTGTCCCGCGCCCGTTCTCTCCGCGGTGACTCAGCGTTAGGCCAGCGTTCACCGCATTATTATAAAGCATATCGCGGGGCGGGCCCAGCCTCTACGCATATATTCGAATCATTATGAGTTGCCGCCTCGCGCCGAATATTATAAACTTGACCGCAAGCCGGACATAATTGATACCGATTCGCGATCAACGGGCTGTTTTTGATGCGGCTGAAGCGGTCCTTCAAACCCGCTTTAACGCTTCACCCTTTAGGCCTTTGATTTCAAATTTGTATGAGATAATCAAGCCGGTAGTCGATCGAGACGACGGCTAATGGAGGAATGCAGGTGGCAAAGAATATCGCATCCAGGGAATCGAATTTTTCGCAGTGGTACCTCGACGTCATCAAGGCTGCCCAACTGGCCGACTACGCCCCGGTGCGCGGATGCATGGTGGTCCGCCCCAACGGCTACGGGATATGGGAGAACATCCAGTCGGCCTTCGACAGGGCTTTCAAGGAGACCGGACACGTGAACGCGTACTTCCCGCTGCTCATACCGAACTCGTTCATGGAGCGTGAGGCGCAGCACGTGGAGGGTTTTGCCCCCGAGTGCGCGGTGGTCACGCACGCCGGCGGGGAGGAGCTGGAGGAGCCATACGTCATACGCCCGACCTCCGAGACCGTCATCGGCCACATGTACAGCCAGTGGGTGCAGTCGTGGCGCGACCTGCCTATACTCATCAATCAATGGTGCAGCGTCGTCCGGTGGGAGAAGCGCCCCAGGCTCTTCCTCCGCACCTCGGAGTTCCTATGGCAGGAGGGGCACACCGCCCACGCGACCCGCGAGGAGGCGATAGCCGAGACGTTCCGGATGCTGGACGTCTACCAGAGGATAATGAACGACCACCTCGCACTGCCCGTTCTTTACGGCGAGAAGTCCGAGAACGAGCGCTTCCCCGGCGCCGACAACACGTACTCGTGCGAGGCCATGATGGGCGACAGAAAGGCGCTTCAGGCCGGGACCAGCCACTTCCTAGGGCAGAACTTCGCGCGCGCGTTCGACATATCGTTCCAGAACAGGAACGGCGAGACGGAATTCGCGTGGACAACGAGCTGGGGCGTGTCGACACGCCTGATCGGCGCCATCATAATGACACACTCTGACGACGATGGGCTCGTCCTCCCCCCCAGGATCGCCCCGGTCAAGGCGGCCGTCATACCGATCTCGAAGGACGAGGACAGGATCAGGGACGCACTGGAGCCGGCGGCGGACGGCATCGCGCGCGGTCTGAACGAGACACTGGGCGGCGTCTGCGCTCAGGTGGACAGACAGTATCACATGCGCCCGGCCGACAGGTTCTTCACTCACCTCCAGCGCGGCGTGCCCATCCGCATCGAACTGGGGGAGAGGGAGCACGAGGAGCGCGCGGTGACCGTCGTCCGCAGGGACACCGCGGAGAGGGATCGGGTGCCGCTGGGCTCGCTGAACGACCACGTGAGGGCGCTGCTGGCGGATATCCAGAGGAACCTTTACGACAGGGCCAAGGCGTTTCGAGACGACAACACGCGGGAGGTGTCGTCGAGGACGGAGCTGAAGGAGTTCTTCGCCAAGGATTCGCGGGGCGGATTCGCAAAGGCGTGCTTCGCGGGGTCGTCCGACGACGAACGCGATATAAAGGACATAACGGGTGGGGCGACCATACGCTGTATGCCACTCGACGACGAGACGAGGGGCAAATGCATCTGCACCGGCGCGCCCGACGCCAGAAGAGCCATATTCGCGAAGGCGTATTGATAAAAAAGGCAGGAGCGCGGGGCGGAGTCCCGCGCTCCTGCCTTTATCTCGGTTTCCTTAAAGTTTGCGGCTGTACGTCGGCGAGCGAGAGTATTTGGTTCGCCAGGGACGAGATGCCCTCCCTGAGTTTGAACACGCAATCCGTTATCTCGCCCTGCTCCCTCACAATGTCCTCCGCCATGGCCTTGCACGACGGTCTGCCGCAGGCTCCGCAGTCTATGTGAGGCAACTCGGCGAATATCGCCTTCATCTGCTTCATCCTGCTCATGGCCTCGAGGAGGTCCGACGAGAGGGGGAGCCTCTGCTTGGATTGGATGGAATTCCTGACCTTCCACAGCTTGGTGTTTTCGTACATGACCGCGAGCTCCGCCGCGCGCTCGGGCGTCAGGTTCCACTCCGTCTCGATGTGCCTGTTTCTCAGATAGGCCAGGAAGCGCGACTCGGGGGCGGCGACGCCGCCAAAGCACCCGAGGTCGCATGTCCGGCACTCGACGAAGTCGACCCCGCGGAACCTGCCCAGCTCGATCTGCTGCAGCAGGTCCATCGTGTTGCGCAGGCCGGATACGGCCAGCACCGTGAGCTCGCGCGATGCGAACCTCGAGATGTGCTTGGTCTCGCCGCCGCGTATGGCCCACGTGGCGGACCTCCAGTTCGAGGGTACGGACTTGTCGAACTTCTCGACCTTGACGCCGGACGCCATGAGCGTGTGGACGACCTTTCTTATGGCCACTATGTGCTGGATGGGCGACGGCTCGCCGCCTATCGGGTCCCTGATGAGCGTTATCTTGGCGGGACAGGGCGCGAAGAGCGTCAGCGGCGCGTAGGACTTCGTCCTCGCGCGCCAGAGCTCGGCCGCTATCTCGAGAGGGTTCTCAACGGGTATAAGGCGGCTCAGAAGCTCTGGGAACTGGAGCTGTATCAGGCGTATGACCGAAGGGCAGTACGTGGATATGAGGGGGAGCTGGTCCGAACTGCGGTTTTCGATCACGCGGGCGCTCGCGTAAGCGGAGAGGTCGAACGCGTCCTCCGCCTCGTCCGTCAGCAGGTCGATTCCCCTCTCCATGAGAGCCCCTCTGGCGGCGTCGGGATACCAGAACGACCCGAACTGCGCGAAGAAGACGGGGTCGGGCACGGCCTCGACCAGCCCGTGCGCGTGGATCAGCTCCCAGTCGTCCTCGTCGAGCCCAAGCGCCTTGCGTGCGCAGGCTCTCAAACACTCGCCGCAGTCGACGCACAGGTCCTTTATTATGGTTATCGAACCGTTTATGACCCTGATCGCCTCCGTAGGACACGATTTGATGCAGTTCACGCAGCCGCGGCACGCGGAGTATGATATTTTGATGCTGTGAGCCATGTCCTCAACTCCTTGAAAAAGTTGAAAAAGGCTGTTACTGCCCGTGCTGGAAGTATATTACCGTCCTCACGGTGGTTCCGGCTCCCACCTCCGTGTCTATCTCGAAAATGTCGGCGTTGCGCTTTATGTTAGGCAGGCCCATGCCCGCGCCGAAACCCATCTCGCGGGCACGGTCGCCGGCCGTCGTGAAGCCCTCCTGTATGGCCAGCTCGACGTTCGGTATCCCAGGACCGCGGTCGACCGCCATGATCTCTACGCTCTCCTGGTCTATGTTGGCCGCTATCCTGCCCCCGCCGCCGTGGATCACGAGGTTCATCTCGGCCTCGTAGGTGATGATGGCGGCCCTGCGGCATATCGAACTGGAGAGCCCCAGCATCTTGAGGGTCTCCTTGACATTGTTCGACGCCGCCCCAGCTAACTGGTAGTCATCGGCGGCCACGTCATGCTCGATATGGATGGGCTCGCTCATCGCTCAATTCTCGCGCCGGACGTCGAAACAGGGCTTGATGCCGGCGGCGTAGAGCATCCCGCACACCTGAAACATGCTCATCTGAGTGATTATCAACGGTATCCCCGAGTCGGACGCGAGGGTTATCGTGTCCTCCTGGGGCCTCTTGCCTCTGACGAACATGACTCCGGGGATGTCCAGCATCTGAGCCGTCCTGACGATCTGTATGTTCGTAAGCCCCGTTATGAGCATGGCTCCGGGCGAGCAGAAAGCCAGCACATCGCTCATGAGGTCGCACGAATACGCCTTGGGAACCTCTATCGCCGCCAGTTTGTCCTCCCCGCAAAGGGATGTCGCGCCTACTACACGTGCTATATCTTCAAGGGTCAATTGATTCGCCTCCTGGTATTGTTCGGGAAGTGGCGCGATCGTTCGAACGGCGGCCGGAACGCCGCGTCGGCGGCGGTGAACCGGCCTTCTCGAACCCCGGCATCATGTCCCGCGCTATTCGACCGCGTCCGCGGAGAAAACCTCCACGCTCCCCGATGATTCGTAATTCCTGTCCGCCACCCGCAGAACCCCAAACTTCCTCGACCTCGGCCTGTGGGTGCGCGGGTCTATCGATAGGGTCTCGTCCATCAACGGGATGTCCTTAGCCCTGCCCAGCTCCGACGCGATATCGGCACCCGCCGCCGCCGCCGCGGACGCGTAGGCCCCTATCGCCCACCTCCCCAGCGCGTAAGCCTTGGCCGCCGTCACCGGGTCGCCGGGTATCCTGTCGAAGTAGTCTCGGATTTTCAAGATTATATCACGCTTGCCCCTCTCGTTTCTCTCCAGCAGCACGTCCTTGTCGACCAACGCCATCCCCGCGGCGTCAAGGAGTATTTTTTGCCGGTCCCCGGAGTAGAAGACTGAGACCAGGGGGTCGCGCCGCGCGGAGCTTTGCCATATCGAGAGGGTTGCCATGGCGTCGAGCCAGCTCGTGAAAACCCGGTAGCCGCCCTTGATGGCGTCGTTCACCTGCGGCGTGAACTGGTCCTGCCTGTACGCCGCCAACGATAGGTCGAGCGCGTCAGCCCCGCCGGACCTGAGGAATCCCACGTTCAGTTCCGCGCCCCTGGCGAGCTTCTCCGAGAGGATGTCAGTTATCACCGCCACCCTCCTCTCGGGGCGCTCGGCCGCGGCCGCCGAGGCCAGCGCGTTCGCGCGGGCATAGTAGGGGAGGTCGAGCGCAAACAGGTATTGATACGGATGCCCGGTCTCCGGGTCGCGAATCTTCGCCTCCTCCCCTCCCGCGAGGAGCAGTGATGGGCCGCCGGACCCGCAGAGCTCCATGAGAGGTCGGTTGATCTCGTCGCCGGCGAAGCTGACTATGACGTACACCTTCATAGCCCTCCACGTCGCGAGGCGGCGCGGCAGCTCGCCGGCGTCGGACAGGTCGGAGAACATGAAGGTGATCTCCCGCCCCTTTATGGCGTCGCGCTGAACGGATATCTCTCGCTCCGCGGCGCGCATGGCGTACTTTATGGAGACGCCTGTGTCGCTCTCCCATCCCTCGGCGGGCTGAATCACCACTGCCGGCCACGCCCACCCCTCCCTGACGCCTAGCAGCGGGGCGTCCTCGTCCGCGGCGCGTACTTCGCCAGCGCGCGCCGCGATGATCGCGGCGGCGATGACCGCGATCGCGAGCGCCACGATGCGCGAGATCGGGCACGATGCCGATTCGCGATCAATGGGCTGTTTTCGATATGGCCCCGCGGTCCTCCAAACCTGTTTTAACGCTTCACCCTTTTCAAATTGGCATGAATTTTTGTCCGTGTCATCTTTTCTCATGGCCCGACCTCCCGTACACGCGGTAAAAAAATGATATCACCAAATCGAATCCAGTCCAGCGGGGGAATGTCCATCATAAAAAAGGACGCCCCCCAAGGAGGCGCCCTCGCTCGAACATTTTCCCACGGCGCGCCCGCGCCGGCCTGATTGGCCCGATTATTTGAAGGTCAGCTTCGCCGCCTCGCGGGCCGTCTCGATGCCGCGCTCAAGGTCCGATGTGGGGACGTTGAGCGCCGGGCGGAAGCGGACCGTGCGGGTCCCGCAGGGGAGTATGAGCATGTGTTTCTTCGCGCACTCCGCGAGGAACCTCGATCGCAGATCGGTGTCCCTGATGTCGAACGCGCACATCAGGCCCTTTCCCCTCACGTTGGAGATGAAGTCGGGGAACTCGCGCCGCAGCTCCTCCAGGCCCTTGATGAGAGCCGGGCCCGCTGTGCCGGAGACGTAGTCCAGTATCCTCTCGTCGCGGTAAATCTCGAGGTACTTCGTCGAGCGCACCATGTCGGTCACCGTGCCGCCCCACGTCGAGTTTATCCTGCTCGAGACCTTGAAGCAGTTGTTCGGGACCTCGTCCACCTTCGGGCCGACCGCGATGCCGCATACCTGCGACTTTTTGCCGAACGCGTATATGTCAGGGGCGACGCCGTGATGCTGCCAGGCCCACATCTTGCCGGTGATGCCCATGCCGCACTGCACCTCGTCGAATATCAGCATCATCTCGTGCTCGTCGCATATCTCCTTGAGCTTCTTCATGAACTCGGTGCGGAAGTGGTTGTCGCCGCCCTCGCCCTGAATGGTCTCCAGGACGATCGCGCAGTGCCCGTCCGGGTCGTCGGCCAGCGCCTTCGTGATCTGCTTCACGGCCTGCTCCTCCAGCCACTGGGTGATGTACAGGTTGTCCTCGAGGGGGAACGTGATCTTGGGGTTGATGATCCGCGGCCAGTCGGTGAACTTGGCGAACCGCTGAAATTTGTTGAAATCGGCGGTGTTGGTCACGGAGAGGGTGTATCCGCCCCTGCCGTGGAACGCCTCGTTGAAGTGGATGATCTTGGTCCCCTTCGTCCCGGATATCGCCTCGCCGGGCGTCACCCTGCCCCTCTCCGCGAGCTTGTTCACCTTCCAGTCCATGGCGACCTTGAACGCGTTCTCGACCGCAAGCGTGCCGTAGTCGACGAAGAAGAGGTGATGGAAGCCCTCCGGCACGGCTACCTCCGAGAACGTCTTGACGAATTCCCCCATCTCCAGAGTGTATATGTCGGAGTTGGCCACCTTGTTGATCGCCGCGCGGAATATCTTCTCCTTGAACGCGTCGCTGGTCAGCGCGTCATGATTCATCCCAAAGGGCGCCGACGCGAAAAACGTGTAGAAATCGAGCCAGTCGTCCCCGGTGCGAGCGTCTATGACATGGCTGCCCTTTGACTTTTCCATGTCAATGACGATATCATAACCGTCGCGGAGCATCCATTTTTCGATCGCCGGGAAAACTTCATCAGGAGTCACGCCAAACTTTGCCGTCATACTGATTACCCCCCAGATTTGATTGATATTGAAGTTATCTTGCGTTTGCGCAATTAATATTGTACTGAATAAACGAGGTGAGTTCAAGTGCCGCGCGAAACAATCATAAAAGCAAAAAACCTATTGTCCGATATACCCGTTGATTTCGGCGATGGAATGGAGAACGCCGCCATTCATTCCGGGGCACGATAATGAATAGCTGTTCCAGGTCCGTTCATTTTTCATGACTTCAGGCCAGAAGGGGAACGCGCGGCACTGCGCCGGCCTGACCGGATAAATTTTGCACCTCGCGCGCGTCCCCTCCCTGCGCAGAAAGACGCAATCGTAGTTCTCAATCTCGCGGAGCGAGAGGATACCGTACTTTCGCCACGTGTACCTCGCTCTGAACCCCGCGGTGTCCATCCCAAGGCAGCGTGCCATCCGCTCCTCCTCGACGGACGTGAACGCCACGGTACCGGGATCATTCCCGCAGCAACGGCCGCACCCGACGCAGGAAAATCGGAGCCCCGCCGCGTACCACGGCGCGCGCGCCTCCCGCGCCGAATCACCGCACCGAAGGGGTATGTCCGCCGTCACGCACGGCTCCTCGGCGGACGGCGCAGAGACCACAAGAGCCAAAACGCGCCGGCCGCCAAGGCGGCCCCGCCAGTGATCTGCCCGACCCTGAGACCAAAGATCCTGTCTCCCGCGCGCAGGAAGTCGAAGACGACGCGGTACAGCCCGTAGAGGATGCAGAACAGGGGCCACAGTATCGCGCCCCGCGGCGCCTGGGGGTTTCGCTGGATGCGCCTTTCGACGGCGAGCAGCGCCAAGCCGATCAGGAGCGCCGCCCCCGACTCGAACAATTGCGACGGGAAAACCCGCGCGCCTAGGTTGCCCGGGAACCTCACCCCAAAGACGGAGTTGGTCGCGATCCCCTGGCAGCAGCCGTTCAAAAAACAGCCCCACCTTCCGACGAAGAGCATGAATGCGCACGGGACGGCCGCGGACTCCGCGAAATCGTTGACGGACAGCCTGAGCCCGCGGATTTTATAAAGGCCGGCTAGACCTCCCCCGATAAAGCCGGGGCCGGACGACAGCCCGCTCTCCCAGAAGCGCAGTATGCGCTCCGGTGACTCCGCGTACCTCGTCCAGTTGTCGAGGTAGCCGCCCAGGGTGGCGCCTGCGAAGACGCCCCCGATTACCCAGACGAGGATATCGGAGGCGTCGCTCGAGGAAATTCCATATAGACCGCTCGCCCTGCGCCTGGTCCACAGGACCATCACGCAGAGGGCGACTCCCCAGATCAGGTAGTAGCTGTCGGCTTCGAGAGGACCGATCGAAAAAAGCGCGGGCCTCATTCTCTCGGGCGGCGGCGTTTGCGGAAATTCCTGCGGCGATTGGAAGTTCCGCTCGGGTATACGACTATCTTGCGGTTGGGCTCCTCGCCCTCCGACGAGGTGGAGATCTCGGAGTTGCCCTGAAGCGCCATGTGTATGATCCGGCGCTCCCAGCTCGACATCGGCTCCAGCGTTATGGCGGAGCGCTTGTGGACCACCTCGCGGGCCACGGACTCGGCCAGCCTGACGAGGCTCTCCTCCCTGCGGACGCGATAGCCCCCGCAGTCGAAGCGTATCTTCGGCATTCCCTGGTCCGCGCGGTAAATGAGGTTCGTCAGAAACTCCAGCGCCTTGAGGGTCTCGCCGTGGCGTCCTATCACGATGGCCGAGTCCTCTCCGTCGAGGTTGATGGTACACTCCTCGTCAAGCGTAGCGTCCAGGTCGAGCTCCGACTGACGCAGGATGGACCTCGCGAAATCCCTCGCCTGGAGGTACATCAGCGGTGTCTTGGTCTCGACTCTCAGCTTCATCTTCTTGCCCAGCAATCCGAAAAACCGCTTCTCCTCGTCCAGGACGGTGACCGCCAGGTCGTCCTCCGACACGTTCCAGAGCGCGGCGGCGGTGGCCTTCGCCTGGTCTACGCTCGGCGCGTCAAGGATAATCGTCTCGACTGGCATTGCCTCAATCGCCGCAGCCCTTTCTCTTCCGCTAAGGCTGTCCATCGTTATTTCCTCCCCCCTTCGTCCTCGTCTTCTTCGTCCTCGTACTCATCCTCGTCGTCGTCCCAGTCCCAGTCCCAGTCATCTTCCTCGTCCTCCGGCGAGTGGGGCGCGGGCGCCGGCTGGCCGGGGACCGGCTTGTTCTTGTACAGGACAGGCTTGGTCTCTATCTCCTTCTTCGTGCGCTTCGCCGCGAACCACTGCTGAACTATACCTATCAGGGACGAGGTGCCCCAATATACCAGCACGCCGCCCGGAAGGCCGAGGCAGATGAACCCCATCATTATCGGCATCACGACGTTCATTGTGGCCATCTGGGGGTTGTTGGCGCTCCCGGAGAGCCTCTGTTGCAGCCACGTCATGAAGATTATGGCGGCGGTCAGGATCAGGCCCGGCAGGTAGAAGCCCGCGTTGGCGAGCCCCTCCGGGTTTGAGGTCAGCCCGGTCCATACGTCGCCGAAGCCGGCCTTCACGCCCTCGGCGGTCTCGACGGACATGGCCGCGGCGAGGCTGTGGAGCACCGACCACTCCAGACGTATCCCGAAGAACATCGAATCCGCCACCTGATACCTCATCAGAGCCCCAAAGAGCAGGATCATCACCGGGAGCTGAACCAGTATCGGGAGACATCCCGACAGCGGGTTTACGTTGTTCTCCCTGTAAAGGCGCATCATCTCCTCGTTCAGCTTCGCCTTGTCGTTCCCGTACTTCTCCTGCAGAACCTTGAGCCGCGGCTGAAGTTTCTGCATCTTCCCCATGCTCACCATCTGCTTGTGGGTGAGCGGGTAGAGCAGGAGGCGAACCACTATTGTAAGCAATATTATAGCTAACCCGTAAGAGCCGGTGATTCTTTGAAGCAATACGAGAATGTTCAACATGAAATCGCCGGCCCAAGCCCAAAGACCGCCCAAATTATTCACCTTCCCCGAAACATTTTCCTTAAACGCGCCTTTTCAGGCACCGGGTCGACACCGCCCGGATGCCAGGGCCCGCACCTCGCCAGGCGGCAAACCGTCAAAATCGTCCCCTTGACGAAACCGTGCCGCTCGTACGCATCCAAGGCGTACCGCGAGCACGTCGGATAGAACCTGCAGCTCTGGCCCAGCAGGGGGGATATGAACTTGCGGTATGCCTTTATGGATATTACGGCGACGGCGACGAGGGGGTTCTTTGACCGCAAGGCGCGTCCACCCGCCAACAGGCACCGTTCCACGAGTCGGCGAACAGACCGGCTCTCTCCATGGTGACAGCCGCGTCCCTGTAGATCGCGGCGGCGCTCTCCCCGAGGGCGCGCTCGCGGAGGGAGAGGACCAGCCACAATCCGTCCGCTAGCCACGGCATGAGTCTCCGCGTGGACTCCCGGAGCAGTCTGCGGCCATGCGCGCGCCCGACCGCGCCGGCTATCTTCTTGCCCACGGCGACGCCGACCCTGGTCGGTTCCCCGCTCCTTCGCATAAAACAAATCCGCACCAACTCGCCCCTCAGCTGACGACCGGTGCGGAATACCTCGTCGAACTCCCACGATGATTTGAGGCGCATGGATGGGCGAAAACGAAAGGGGCGGGCGTCCATGTTCATCAGAGCACATGCCGCGCGCATCTATACGGCAAGACGACGCCTGCCCTTCCGCCTGCGATCGCGCAATATTCTGCGGCCGCTTGGCGACGAGGAGCGAACGAGAAAGCCCATCCTGCGTTTCCTTCGAGTGTTGTGCGGCTGATAAGTCCTCTTCATGCTCTACCACCTCCCCGAGCTTTTTACTCACAAAAGAACCAAGGTACTATATCACAGAAGCCAATCCCGAACAACTATTTTACGAAACGATTTGCCGGCCGATTTGCCGCCGCTCTCCCGGCGAGGCGCCGCTTATTGTAAAAATCCCTATATGCCCGAACCGGCGAGCGATGTATAATCTTAAATTGAGGTGAGATGTAGATGCTGAGGATGGTTCGCGAAATTCGCCGTGAGTGCCGCGCGAGATCGCTGAAAATTTTCCCCGCGCTCGCGATGTTCGCCGTCGGCTTGTTCTTGTCGCTCACGCAGACGGCCGGCGCCGCGCAGAGTTCGACGCCGCCTCCGTACAGGCGGTCGGGCGTCATACCCGGGACGAGCCTGACGTACGAAAAGCTGTTCATCGGCGATAAGGGCGATGTCTCCATAGTCATATGCAACCCCGAGAGCCGGGGCGTGAACTTCTCGGCCAGGTTCACCTTCTACAGCGCCAAGGGGGAGTATCTCACCGGTTTCGCCGTAGAGGGGGTTTCTCTCGGTAACAGCAGGACGGGCTACGACCTCTCGCTCCCGGATCACAAAAAAATGAGGAGGGCGGCTTACATGAAGGTGCTAGGAAGGTCGGGGATCTCCTTTGAGTGATGCCAAGTCGCGATCAATAGGCTGTTTTTGATGCGGCTAAAGCGCATGTTCAAACCTGTCTTCAGCGCTTCGCCCTTTAGGCATTTGATTTCAAATCACCATGAAGAGGGCCCGGCGGCGGCCGGCCATGACGAACCTAGCCGGGACGAGGGCCGTCCCGGCGGGAGGGGCGGAGATGTCCGGTTCGCCGTCTATGGGCTCTTTTTCGGCGTTGGTTTTCTGCTGGGTTTCTTGGCCTGCTTAGGCTGCCTGAGCGTCAGGACAAGCACGGAGGTTCAGGTGCGCGCGCGGGCGAAAACGCCCGCCGCCGCGCCGGGCGCGGCGAAATCCGAGGCGGGCGGAGCGGTTCCGAAGCCGTCAGGCCGCGTCGCGAAGGAAAACGCCGCGTCAAGCGCCGAACTGGCGCGGGACATAGGGCTCGTCCTCGCCGAGGATGGGGTCGGCGAGGACGAGAACGGTTTTTTCATATCGGGAACCGTGCTGAACGACTCGTCCCACGCGTTTGACGCGGTTCGCGTGACCTTCGATCTCTGCGACAAATCAGGAGAACCTTACGCGGAAGTCACGGACTTGCTCAAAGGGCGCATGGAGCCCGGAGACCTCTGGGGGGTCACCATATACATACCTTACATGAATATGGATAAGTTCTCGTCGTACAGGCTCCAGAGCATAATGGGCGTCACATACTGATACCGCGCTCGCACGGTCACCTGATGAAGTTGGTGAAGACCCTGCGCTCGCGCCTCGCCTCGTTTGGCGCGGGTATCATGCCCTTGCCGGCGTCTATGATCTTGAGTAGCCACGCCATGGCCTGGGCGTTTTTGCGTATCGTCTGCAGCCCCTCCTCGTCGGACATGACCTCGCCCTTTTCCATCCCGTACGCCGCCATCCAATACTGGCTCGGCGGCGTGATCGTCTCCGCCAGGTTCAGGAAATTCATGAGCTGGCTCGCCGTGTTGACGGCCCCGGCCCGTCTCGCTATCGCCACGACCGTCCCCACCTTGTACCTGAAGTAGGACGAGCTGCTGAAGAACGCCCTGTCCAGGAAGCTCTTCATGTCGCCCGGAATTCCCGCGTAATACGCTGGCGCGCCGAGGATTATCCCGTCGGCAGTGCGCATACCGCGCACTGCGTGGACGAACGCGTCCTCCTTGAACGCGCACATGTGCTCCTCTGAGGTCCGGCAGTGTCCGCAGGCGGCGCAGCCGTGGAAAACCTGCCCGCCTATCTGTATTATCTCCGTCTCGATCCCGTCCTCGCGCAGAGAATCCGCCATGTGCGAGAGCGCCAGCGCGGTGTTGCCGTCCCTGTTCGGGCTTCCGTTGAGTGCCGCTACCTTCATGAACGCGTCGCCTCCTCTAAAGATGGTTTCAATGATACAGCAATGAGGGCCGATGTCAAAAGAATGAGATGAAGTGCCGATGCGGGCATAAAAATCTTAAAACCGCTAATTTGACCGACGAACTGAAACCGAGTGAGGGTTTTTATCGATGATATGATCGTTTCCACACTCATTTGACGGCCGCGCGAAAAATTTCTCCGTCTGGATAATAGGCAAAGAATTAATTATTTTGTATAATGCGGTAACCGTAAATTTAAAAAGGAGGTTGCGTGAGCAATGAGGAGAATTTCAGCACTGGTTTTGGTCCTTGTTTTTTGTATCGGAGGTACCGCTTTGGCGGCCGCAAACGCCAAGGAACCGGTTATCAAGATAGGCGTGATAGCGCCTCTCACCGGAGGGGTGGCGGTGTATGGGACGGCCGCCAAGAACGGCACGGAGCTCTACACGAAGATGTTCAACGCCGCGGGTGGGATTGGCGGCACCAAGATCGAGCTGGTGGTTTACGACGACAAGGGCGACCCGACTGAGGCGCTCAACGCCTACAACAAGCTCGTTAACGCGGACCAGGTGGCAGCTATTATCGGCCCGGTGACGAGCGCGCCGACCTTTGGGGTCGCGGAGGCGTCGGCGGCCGACAACATACCGGGGATCACGGGCACCGCAACCCATCCCGACGTCACATCCTACGGCAAGCACTTCTTCCGCGCCTGCTTCGAGGATCCGTTCCAGGGCGGCACGATGGCCAAGTTCGCGTTCAACAAGCTGAACGCCAAGACGGCCGCCGTCATCTACAACGTCTCCGACGCCTATTCGACGGGGCTTTACAACGCGTTCGCCGTGAGCGCCGCCGAGGCTGGGCTCAAGATAGTGGGAGCGGAGAGCTACACGACCGACGACGTCGACTTCAACGCGCAGCTCACGCGCATAGCCGGCCTGGCGCCGGACGTGCTTTTCATGCCGGATTACTACAACAGGGTGTACCTCATCTCCTCGCAGGCGAGGAAGGCCGGCATCAAGTCGACGTTTTTGGGCGCGGACGGTACGGACGGAGTTCTGGAGATAGAGGGGGCCGACTACTCGGTGTTCGAGGGCCTTTATTTCGCCAACCACTACTTCAGCGACGACCCGTCGAAGCTCGTGCGGGACTTCCGCAAGAATTACGAGGCCGAATACGGCACTACCCCCAACTCGTTCGCGTCCTTGGGCTACGACTCCGCCCTGATACTCTACGACGCGATAGCGAGGGCCGCGGCGGACGGCGTGGAGATCGGGGCGAACGCAAAGTCGTACCAGGCCATCATCGACAAGATGACGGCAACGGACCTCGACTGCGTGACCGGGCACATCGTGTTCAAGGACAACAATCCGATAAAGGACGTCGCCATCATCAAGATCCAGGGCGGTAAGTACGGCTTCGAGGGTAAGTACAAGTAAGTCGGGGGCAGGGGCGCTCCGCATACGCCCGAAACATTCCCGACATGCACGCAAGGCAGGCGGCGGGCCGAGGGAACGCGGCGCCCGCCGCCGATTGATTTCATCATTGATAATCCCAACAAAGGACTGTTTGGCATGACTCTCTTGTATCTGATGATAAACGGGCTTCAGATAGGAAGCATATACGCGCTTGTGGCGCTGGGCTACAGCATGGTCTACGGCATAGTGAAGCTGGTCAACTTCGCGCACGGGGAGATCATCATGGTGGGGGCGTACAGCATGTGGTACGTCATGTCCCGCTTCTCGGTGCCGGCCTGGCTCGCGGCAGCGCTCTCGGTGGCGATATGCTCCGTCCTCGGCATGTTCATAGAAAAAATCGCGTACAAGCCGCTGCGCAACTCCGACAGGCTGTCGCTCTTGGTGACGGCGATCGGCGTGAGCCTGCTGCTGCAAAACCTGGCGCAGCTATTCTTCACCGCGAACCCGAGGATGTTCACCAACATATTCGCCGGGACCGTGACCATAGGCGAGCGCCAGTTTTCGAACGCCACTACCGTCACCATCGCCGTGTCGACGATAATCATGATCGGCCTGACGCTCCTGGTCAAGCGGACGAAGATCGGCAAGGCGATGCGAGCCGTCTCGGAGGACAAGGAGACCGCGACCCTCATGGGCATCAACGTAAACAACACCATATCGTTCACGTTCGCGCTCGGCTCGGGTCTGGCGGCGGTCGCGGCGGTGTTCTACTGTTGCTCTTACTCGCAGATACAGCCGACGATGGGCGGGATGCTGGGGCTCAAGGCCTTCGTCGCCGCCGTCCTGGGGGGGATAGGCTCCATCCCGGGAGCGATGATAGGCGGACTGTGCATCGGCATAGCAGAGAGCCTCACCAAGGGCTACATAAGTTCCAAACTCACCGACGCCGTCGTTTTCGGAATACTGATAGTCGTGCTGCTCATAAAGCCCTCCGGGATACTAGGCAGACGCCAGAACGAGAAAGTGTAGGTCCTTCGCATGAGCGCCCTGTTCAAATCCAACCCATTCAGATACTCCCTCAACGCGGTTTCCGTCGCGGGGCTTTACGCCGTCATCATGTTTCTCATAGAAACCGGGGTCTTGAATCGCTATCAGGCGTTGATGCTCATACCCATAGGCTTCAACATAATACTGGCGGTGAGCCTCAACCTGACCGCCGGCTTTCTGGGCCAGCTCCCACTCGGGCACGCGGGCTTCATGTCCGTCGGAGGGTACGCCGCGGCGCTCTTTTCGATGTCCGCCAGTCTGCCCACCAACGTGGAGCTTCCGCTGGCGCTCGCCGTGGGATGGATCGTCGCGGCAGCCTTCGGGCTCGTCATAGGGCTTCCCGCGCTTCGCCTGAAGGGGGATTACCTGGCGATAATAACGCTGGGGTTCGGCGAGATAATAAGGGTCATAATACTCAACCTCAAATTCACCGGGGGCGCTTACGGCCTCAAGGGCATCGGCAGGCAGACGACCGTCACGTGGGTGTACATCTGCGTGGTCATAACCCTGTTCATTATCGGCGCGCTGATAAAATCGCGGCACGGCCGGGCGATAATCTCCATACGGGAGGACGAGATAGCCGC
The DNA here is from genome assembly GCA_031269245.1 of Synergistaceae bacterium. Taxonomy (GTDB): domain Bacteria; phylum Synergistota; class Synergistia; order Synergistales; family Synergistaceae; genus JAIRKI01. The sequence goes on from JAISZL010000059.1 coordinate 28,600, forward strand.
CGAGGCGTCGGGCATACCCACCACCTACTACAAGGCGCTGGCCTTCACCGTGTCGGCCGGTTTCGCCGGGGTGGCCGGGGGGCTTTACGCGCACTACCTGAGCATAATGGACCCGTCGTCCTTCGGCTTCATGCGGTCGGCCGAGATACTTGTGATCGTGGTTTTAGGCGGCCTTGGCTCGATCTTCGGCTCCGTGGTGTCGGCCATAGCCCTGACGATCCTGCCGGAGGCGCTGAGGGGCTTTTCGGACTACCGCATGGTCATCTACTCCCTGCTCCTGGTGGCTGTCATGATCTTCAAGCCGTCCGGTCTGTGCGGCAGGTACGAGTTTTCGCTGGGCGACACGATAGACGGGCTCTGCTCCAGGATACGCGGCGCCCTGTCGGGGAAGGGGGGCGGCGGCGATGGCGGCGGTTCTTGACGTCTCGAACCTGGGGATAAACTTCGGCGGCCTTCAGGCGCTGGACGACTTCAACATACAGGTGCGCAGCCGCGAGATAGTGGGGCTGATAGGTCCCAACGGCGCGGGTAAGACGACTGTGTTCAACCTGCTGACCAACGTCTACCACCCATCGAAGGGCGGCATATCGCTGACCGGGCGCAACACACTGGGGAAGGCCACGCACGAGGTCACAAAATACGGCATAGCCAGGACGTTCCAAAACATACGGCTCTTCAAGTCCCTCTCGGTCATCGACAACGTGAGGATAGCCCTGCACAACAGCATGACCTACTCGCTGCTGGAGGCGTGCCTGCGCCTGCCGAAGTACTGGAGGCAGGAGGCGGCGGCAACGAAGTTCAGCCGCGAGCTGCTGGGCGTGTTCGGCATGGAGGCCGTGGCGGACGCCCCGGCCGGGAGCCTGCCCTACGGAGCCCAGCGCCGCCTGGAGATAGTGCGCGCCCTCGCCACGAACCCGAAGGTCCTGCTGCTTGACGAGCCGGCCGCCGGGATGAACCCGTCCGAGACCTCCGAGCTGATGGGCACCATACGCGGAGTAAGGGACAAGTTCGAGGTGGCGATAATTTTGATAGAGCACGACATGAGCCTCGTCATGGGCATCTGCGAGCGGATCATAGTCCTGAACTACGGGCTCATCATAGCTCAGGGAGAGCCCGACGAGATCAGGAACAACCCGCTGGTAGTCGAGGCGTACCTCGGGCAGCAGAGGGGGAGCAGCCCATGCTCGAGGTGAGGGACATCAACGTGTACTACGGCGCCATTCACGCCGTCAAGGGCGTCTCCTTCGAGGTCGCGCGGGGCGAGATAGTCACCCTGATCGGCGCCAACGGCGCGGGCAAGAGCACCATCCTCAAGACCGTCTCGGGCATCCTGCGGACTCAGGGCGGGTCGATAAGTTTCATGGGCGACGAGATAAGCTCTATCGACGCCTGCAAGCTCACCCGCATGGGCCTCTCGCACGTCCCGGAGGGCCGGTGTGTCTTCCAGCAGCTCACGGTGGAGGAGAACCTGGAGATGGGCGGGTATCTGCGAAGCGCGGCTGAGAACAGGAGAAACATCGAGAGGGTGTACGACACGTTCCCCCGCATAAGGGAGAGGAAGCGCCAGATAGCGGGGACGCTGTCCGGGGGAGAGCAACAGATGCTGGCCCTCGGGCGCTCGCTCATGTCGGCCCCCCGGCTCGTTATGATGGACGAGCCGTCGATGGGGCTCGCCCCGGTTCTGGTGCGGCAGATATTCGATATAATAAAGGAGATGAACGACGCGGGAACGACCATACTCCTGGTCGAGCAGAACGCCAGGATGGCCCTCTCGATCGCCCACAGGGGATACGTCCTCGAGACGGGCAGGATAGCGCTCTCCGCTGACGCGTCTGAGCTCCTCGACAACGACGACGTGAGGCGCGCGTACCTGGGAGGCTAGACGGAGCTCTTAAGGAAGCGCTTCCGGCTGTACGCGCCGGCGCCCGAGGAGGGCGCTTACGGCTCGGCCGGGGGCTCGCGTGAGCTTACGCTCCTCGTCTACGAACGAGCCGGCGGCGGCTTCCCCAGCATTATGTCCAGGATGAAATCGTCCGCCTTGGCAAGGCCCTCGGAGGCGATGTAGCCGATGTTCCTCAGCGTCGTCTCCGGGTCCTCGCCGGTAACGCCGTCGCCGGGCTGAAAGTTGACGCCGCGCATCGCCATGCGGTGGCCCAGGATAGCGGCCTGTACGCTGCTCGCTATCTTCGCGGCGCACGACGGCTTCGCGCCGTCGCACATTATGCCGGATATGTACGCGAGCGCGTTGCTCACGGCGTTGGCCGTCCGCTCGAAATTTCCCCCGCTCAGATACGTAATGCCGGCGGAGCTTCCGCACGCCGCGCAGACCACGCCGCAGTACGCCGAGAGACGCCCGACCATCGACTTTATGTGAATCGCCACGAGGTTGCTCATGCAGAGCGCGCGGTAAAGCTCCTCACGAGGGGATTTCAAATAGCGCGCGTAGACCCAGACGGGAGCGGTCACGGTTATGCCCTGATTGCCGCTCCCGGAGTTGATGACCACAGCCATCGAGCAGCCGCTCATGCGGGCGTCGGAGCCGGCGGCAGCGTATGCGGCTGCCAGCCTCTCGACGTTCTCGGAGTCGGGAGGGCAGTTGAGCAGCGTGCGGCCTATCTCCGCGCCGTAGCGGTTGCTGAGGCCCTCCTCGCATATCGCGATGTTGTTTTTGATCTGCCTGTCGAGTAAACCGGCCACCAGGCCCAGATCGACGCTCGTCGCGAAATCGTAGATGCCGCGCAGGTCGAGGGGCGTGCCGACCCTGCCTCCCGGTGCCGTCTTGCCCGCGCCGCCGCCGCTCATTATGGCCTCGCCGTTTTTCTCTATCGATATGACGTTGTCGTGCTTGCCCTTGATCTCCGCGCTCGCCCAGGCGCAAGCGGCGCCGTGGGCTATGGCCTTGATGTACAGGTTGTCGTCGCTCTCGGCGAGCGCCACGCTGCAGTATCCTTTCTCGGCGAGCTCGCGCACGCGCGGAACCAGCCCCTGGTCGAAGCCGGACATCACCTCCAGATGCTTGTCGGGGTCCCCGCCTATCGCGCCGGCGACCGCTGCCGCGAGTATCCCCTTGAGCCCGCCGAGGTTGGGCACTACGACGCTCTTCGCGTTCTTCAGCACATTGCGGCTGCAACGCACCTCGATTCGCTCCGGCTCCTCGCCGAGCGCGCGCCGCGCGACCGAGGCGGCATAGGCGATGGCTATCGGCTCCGTGCACCCCTCGGAGAGGATCAGCTCGTCGTTCAGCAACGCCAGATACGCTTCCGCGCGGAGGCCGCCGTTCGCCCCCTCAGCCTCTTCGTCCTTCGCCGCGCCTGACATGCGCGTCCCTCCTTCCAGGCCGGAGCGCGCACGTGCGCGGCTCGCGGCGGATTTGCCCCATGCGCTAAGTTTATATATTGCTTCAATCGCCGTCAAGACACCAGAGCTCGCCTCAAATTATGGAGCTAGACGAGGAGGGATAACAGGGGCTTCCCTACCAAAGTACAACTCATAAAACGCTTCTCTCTACAATCCATCTTTTGGACATTATCACGAACTTACGCGATTCTGGCCGTTTAGCAATTTCTACTTCCGTATCTGTCATCTCTCGAATTTTCGCGGCAAAAACTTCACCTGTATATCCTCCATTACACAATACTTTTTTCAATGCCGGCACTTTGTGAAAGCCAGGAGGCGAAAACATTTCAACTGTGCCATCCCTGTCACTCACGTTGGCGGTCATTACCAAAACCGCATATGGCAACCCAAGCACGTCTACAGCTATGTGTACTTTTATTCCAGAAGTTTTTCCCCGCATCGTATCCTTTTTCTTCCTCTGTATCAGCGTTTTGTATACTTTTTGAATCAACAATCAACATACTTGGCTGTGGATTTCTGCCCGCTGTATATCTTTCTATATCTACAAGCTTGGCAAGAATACAATCCAATACCGATTCCTCTTTTTCGTTTTTCTTTGTCCATATGCGATAGTAATAGTTTACA
>JAISZL010000074.1 GCA_031269245.1 Synergistaceae bacterium
TAAGGGGATAACCCAAGAGATGCCCGCGTCCTGCGCACTGGCTTCTTGCTTTCGTCCCAGGGCAAGTATCCTGACTCACGTTCATCCTACTCCCGCGCCTTCCAGCCTTAAAAAAGGCAATCGTGTGTTTTTTACAGACGGGCATAGAGTTGAACCGGAAATACTTACGTCTGAGCGAGATAAGGAAAATATTAGTAGATACTAAAAAAGACTGATTTCACTACAACTTACAATCAAATTTAGAGCCGTGTAAATCGTTGCATCGCAACGCATTACACGGCTTTCTTCTCCAACTAGCCGCCAAAGTCAGGTTATACGCCGGCACCCAAGAGTCAAGAGGTTTGCGGCCTTTTGACCGCTAGGATGCCCTGTAATTTTTCTCAATCATGCCGTTCGCGGTGGCCCACAGCATCGACTGATACCTGAGGCGGAACTCCATCGTCCCCCCAAGCCTGTACAAGCGGTCCGAGTCGTGGATGTCCACTATCATGTGGTCGCTGCTGCACCCGAGGATCCGGGCGCCGCTGTCCAAGGGGGATATCTTTTCGAAGCTCGCTATGTCGAACGCCCCCACCGCGAGCAGCGCCCGCCGCCTCAGCCCCCTGTCCTCGTAGCTGCCGGCGTTTCCGAAGCAGTCCACCGCCAGCTCGCCGATGGGGTATGTTGGCTTCTCTCCAATTTCGATTATCTCGGCCCTCAAGATAAAAGTGTCGTCGCTCAGCCCGGGCAGCTCGTCGTCCCTGAGGCCGAATATCTCGACGCGGTGCATCAGCGCGCCGCCGACGCGCAGGTGGTTGATGCCGCGCGGCATCTCGCCCCGCACGAGCAACGGGATGGAGGTGCTCGCCCCGCCGGAGACGACGTCAAGGCGCCTCCCGATCAGGCGCTCTATCTCCACGGCGTCGCCAGCCAGTACGGAGAGGTTCTTCGCGGTGGGGCGCACAGAGCCGTAGCAGCTCAGGTTGGAACCTACGCCGAGCAGCTCTATGTTGGGGAGATTTTTCTCCACGAGACACGCCGTATCGACGAATCGTTCCGATTCGATTATTCCCTCCCTGAGATCCCCGAGATCCCTCATGAGGATGATTTTGTGCACCACCTTGCGCCTCTCGGCCTCGCCGTTGAGCAGGTTTATGGTCTCCAGCTCCGATTCGAGACTTATGTCGCAGTACCGAACGACGTCCTCCGCCTCCGACCGCATCGGGATGCGGAGCCCCATCGTCAGGACCGGATACCCCGCTTCCCTGATCGCGCGCAGGTGAGGGATGCGCGAGCTGGCCAGGCACTTGTAGCCCTCGCCGACGATAACGTCCATTATACGCGGCATCGCGTTGAAACCCTTTATTACGGCAGCCGGTTCTATGCCGTGTTCCCCGCACAACTCCATTATGATTCTTGCGTTGCTTCGAATGGTCTCCATGTTCACGTCGAGAATCGGATATGTCATGGTATTCTACCCCCCCTATGCTTCCAATCTTTCTGTATTTTTTTATTCTTTTGATGCATCCAGCTCCAGCCTCTTTATGCCGCGCATCTCGCGGGTTATGAATATGGCGGCAAGCGCCGCGGCGGACAGATCCGCCAGCGGGCCGGCGTACATGACACCGTCCAGGCCCCAGACGCGCGGGAATATCATTATGAGAGGCAGGAGGAAGAGTATCTGTCTCGTGAGGGATATGAAAAATCCCTTGACGGCCTTGCCTATGGAGGTGAAGAAGTTGGCGGTGACCGGCTGTATTCCGTTTATCACCGTCATGAAGAGGAAGATCCTGAAATACCTCTCAGCGAAGCGATAGTACTCCTCGCTGCCGCTCCCGAACAGGCCTATGATCTCGCGGGGAAATATCTGGAAGGCGGCGAACGCCAGCATGGAGAGCAGCGCGGAGGAGCCGAGTGTCAGCCCGAACGTCCGGCGCACGCGCGCGAAGTTTCCAGCTCCGTAGTTGAAGCTGATGATGGGCTGCCCTCCCTGCGCGAGTCCGATCACAATCGACAGGAAGATCATGTTGACCTTGTTTATGATGCCGCTGACGGCCAGCGGTATGTTGCCGCCGTAGACGGAGTGCGCGCCGTAATGGGTCAGGATGTTGTTCATCGCGACCTGCACGCACATCATCGCCATCTGGTTGAAACACGCCGACGACCCCAACGCGGCTATCTGCTTAAGCGTGCCCAGCCTGGGCACGAAGCAACTCTTGGTCAGGATGACGCTCTTGAAGCGAGTGCTGACGTAGAACACGCCCAACAGCCACCCGGCCAGCATCGATATCACGGTGGCCCACGCCGCCCCCGCTATGCCCATGTCGAACTTGAAGATGAAGATGGGGTCCAACACGGTGTTCAAGAGCGCTCCGCTCAGGTTACAGGCCATCGAGAACCTGGGGCTCCCGTCGCCCCTTATGAGGTGTCCCACGCAGACCGACATTATCATGAACGGCGTCCCGAGCGACATAATCCTCGTGTAAGTGACGGCGTAAGGCAGGACCTCCGGCGTCGCTCCGAACGCGAGCAGCAGCTTTTCGAGAAACGCCTGCACGAGGAGCATGATCACCAAGCCTGACAGGGCCGAGAACGTTATCGCGCCGCCAACTATCTGGGCGGCCCGCGCCCTGTTCCCCCGGCCCAGCTCGAGGTTGAAATTCGACGCTCCTCCTATGGCCATGAGCAACGCGACGGACATGCAGATGACGAATACGGGAAACGCGACATTAGTCGCGGCGTTGCCGAGCATCCCCACACCGCGCCCTATGAAGATCTGGTCTACTATGTTGTAAAGCGCCCCCACCAACATGGCTATTATGCTCGGCAGCGCGAATTTGACCAAAAGACGCTCCACTCGTCCAGCGGCAAGCGGATGACCGGCGACGAGCATCCTCTCGAAGTTGGCCTGGGACGATCCAGGTGAAATTTTTAGTCCACTTACTACTTTGGCATCTCCCCGGAGACGCCCTCCACGTACCAATTGAGGGACAGCATCTCGCCGTCCGTCAGGCTGGTGCCCTCAGCCACCACGACACTGCCCTTCTGGTCCTTGATAGGGCCGTGGAATACGTCCCACTCGCCGGATATTATCCTCTGGCGCTCGCTCTCGACGAGTGCCTTGACGTCATCGGGCACGTCCTTGCCGTACGGCGCGAGCCCGACCATTCCCTCCTTCAGGCCCCACCAGATATCCTCCGACTTCCAGGTGCCGGCCTGGACCTGGCCCAGCACGTGTTTGTAGACCATGCCCCAGTTCCACACCGGCGCGGTAAGGTGCTTCGTCGGCGCGTATCCGCTCATGTCGTTGTTGTAACCAACGACGTATATCCCGAGCTCCTCGGCCGACTGCGGCGCGGCACCGGTGTCCGCGTGCATCCCTATCACGTCGGCCTTCATGTCGTAGAGGGCCTTGACAGCCTCCTTCTCCTTGGCGGGGTCCTGCCACGAGAAGAGCCACACCACCTTGACCTCCGCCTTCGGGTTGGTCTTGCGGATGCCGAGCGTGAACGCGTTGAGCCCGCGTATCACCTCCGGGATCGGGTACGCTGCCACGTAGCCGATGACGCCGCTCTTCGTCATGCGCCCCGCGACGAGGCCCGAGAGGTATCGCGGCTGGTAGATTCTGCCGAAGTACACGCCGACGTTGTCGGCCTTCTTGTAGCCGGAGCAGTGCATGAACACGACGTCAGGATGACGCCTCGCGACGTTCTGGACGTGGTCCATGTAGCCGAACGAGGTGGCGAAAATTATCTTCGAACCGTTGCGGATGAACGTCTCCATTACTCGCTCCGCGTCGGGCCCCTCGGGGACGGACTCGACTATGCCGCTCTTGAGCCCCGGAAATTCTTTTTCCATCTCCTTGCGGGCCACGTCGTGCATGTAGCTCCAGCCCCCGTCGGCGGCTGGCCCGACGTACACGAACCCTGGGTTCATCTCGGACACGGGCGTGGCGCCGATAGCGGCGGCACAGGCTCCCGCTGCCAGAAGGACAAACGACACGGCGAGAGCTAAAGAAAATAATTTTTTGGAAACCAACCTAACCACTCCTTGACTTATATTTTGGCTTATCCGTACTTTAGTTGATTGACTTATTCTATACGAGAATGAAAAAAGTGCAACATAATATTCTCGTGAGCATAATATCCTTGGGCTGAATATTCTCGAGCGATCCGTGCGCCTCTTTTCAAAAGAATGTATAATGCTCTGACGCATGAACCGCCGGGATTTCAGGGGACGCCGTTTCGGCCATTCAACCGGCGTTTCCCCCGTCAGTGGGCTTGTCATACCAATTCGCGATCAAAAGGAGTTGTTTTTGATGCGGCTGAACGGTTGTCTAAACCTGTTTTAACGCTTCACCCTTCAGGCATTTGATCTCAAAATTGGTATCAGGGGGCGATCAGCGAGTATGGGCACTGCCGAGCGTTATCACAGGACGTTCTCCATTTCATGGGACCATCTACAGAAGGATTGCAGGGCGCTGGCGTGGAAACTGCTCGACGTCAGGCGCGGCTGGTCGAGGATAATCGCTATCGCGAGGGGCGGGCTAGTCCCCGCGGCTATTATAGCGCGCGAGCTGAACATAAGGGTGGTCGATACCGTGTGCATATCGAGCTACACGCTGCGCAGCCAGAGCGGCGCGCCGGACATTCTGAAACGCCCCGACCTGGCGGACATGGATCCTACGTGGCTGGTCGTCGACGACCTGGTGGACACCGGCAGGACGGCGCTGGAGGTGCGGCGCATGTTCCCGGACATCCACTTCGCCACGGTGTACGCGAAGCCCGAGGGACGCCCGATAGTCGACACGTTTATAACCGAGGTCAGCCAGGACACGTGGATACTCTTCCCCTGGGATTCGTACACTACGACGTCCTTCGTGGCACCGATAGCCGACAACGCGGACGCCGGCGGCTCGTGAAAAAAACGGGCGCGGTAAAACGCGATAAAACAACAGCCGAACCCGCGCTTGGGTTCGGCCCGTTTTTTCGTGCGTTTCGCCGCGCCCGCTCGCTGCCTCAGTTCTTGCTCTTTTTCGGGGAGTGCCAGTTGACGGCCTTCACCATCTCTGGGCGTGACGGCAGGTACTCCAGCGGGTCCACCTTCTTGCCAGCGATCCGCACCTCGAAGTGAACGTGGTCCGTCGTCGCCCTGCCCGTCCTGCCGACGGTGCCGATGAAGTCGCCCTTCTTGACGCGCTGCCCCATCTTGACCAGCAGCGAGTCGCAGTGCGCGTAGACGGTGTGGACGCCGTTGCCGTGGTCGATGATGATTATCTTGCCGTATCCGCTGTATCTCCTTCCCCCATTAGCCGTCACCGACACCACTCCGTCGGCGGCCGCCGCGATAGGCGAGCCCTTCTTGTTGACTATGTCTATCGCTCCGTGAAGCCTCTTGCCCCTGGTAGCCCCGAACGCCGAATATATGACCCCGTCCGTGGGCCAGCGGAGGTTCCTCGCCGCCATCTCGCCCTTTATCGACGGAGACGGCGCGCCGATGTTTTTTTTTGGCGGGTTTGGCGGGTTCGCGGCGGGAAAATCGGGGACTATCGACGAGACCTTCAGCGCTATGTCGAGCGCGTCCGGGGAGTCCCCCCCAGCCGCGCCCCCGGACAGGGAGAGCAGCGCGTTGAGCTCCTTGGCCTGTCTCATCAGGTCCACTATACCCCTGACCGACGATATCGCGGCCTCAGCCGCGTTCGCTATGTCCTGTTTTTTTTCGGCGAACGCGTATCTGCCCGGCACTATGCCGGCTACGTCGAGCGCGCCCTGCGGGGAGTTCACGTCGGCAAGCGATGCCACCGGAAACGATGCCAAGATCGAAAGAGCGACGATGACGGCGATCATATCCCTCTGGACGGTGTTTTTTTTGCGGAAACTGCTGGCGAGGAATTTTCCGATGCGGAGATTCGGATCGAGAAAAGACATTCTGCCCCTCATGGGATACCCCCTGTGCGAATAAACTTAACTTGCAAGCTCCAAAGCGACTACGATGGGTATCCTAACATAAAAGGAATGTTATGGCAAATACGGAATTATTTTCTGTTGTTCGTCAGCGATAATGTCCACCTATCCTATAACTCGTAAGCGTTTCCTTAAGGTTCGCGCTTACGGCCGAAGGGCGCTGTCTATAAGGCTCGCTAGATCGTCCTGCACGTCCTCGTCGTATATGCCAGCTCGGAAGTCCGCGAAAACGCTCTTCCGCTCCTCGTCGCTCGCCGCGGCCGCAAGCAGGGCCGTAACCCTGGCCGGGGTCTCGACGTACGCTCCGAGGCGCACCGCTCCGTCGGGCTCGACTATGAATATCTGCGGGGTGCGGACGACCCCCGTCCTCCGGTTCATGAAATCCCTCGCGCCAGGGGTCGGATCCCTCGGGATGTACCTTGCCGTTATGAGAGGGTTGATGCGCGACATCGCCTCCATGTACGCGAACGCGATGCCACAGTCCGGACAGTACATCATCCCTATCATCAGGATGACGAGCGGGCGGTTCACCCTCTCGACGGTGCCGCGGAATGACTCTGACACCTTGAACGACTCCAGCCTCTCGAACGCCATCTCCATGTCGAGCGCCGTGCCGGTCATCATGTATTTCTCCAATGGCAGGCTCTGCGACAGGTCGACCCGATCTCCCTCAGGGGAGAATACCCCCGCGCCGGATCGAGGCGCCGCCGCCAGAATGGCCGCGAGCGCGGCGAAAACCAGAGACAAATTCTTGCGCATACCGAACATTTGCGTCATCTCCATTGCATATCTAATTGATATATTTTATCATGCATTGAACATTTTTTCGCTCTTTCGCTCGATTCGCGCGCCAAATAATAATTTATAGAGGCATCCCTGTCCTGAAATCGTAATTATAGGGTAATATTTACGCGATGCCGCCGCGCCTCATATCAATTTGAGATTAAAGGCCTAAAGGGTGAAGCGTTAAGACAGGTTTGGACAGCCGAGAGAACCGCATCAAAAACAGCTTGTTGATCGTGAATTGGTATCAGACAAAATTTCGCGGTGTGAAGCGCGGATTCTTGGTGCTTTTGGCACTTTGACATTGCGACAGGGAGGGTATCGCATGACTCATGATGCAAACAGCGGCGGGCGCGCCAGCACGAGCCAGTTCGCGCTCTTCAAATCAGTCAACTTCGCGCCGTTGTTCTTCACCATGTTCCTCGGGGCGTTCAACGACAACTTCTTCAAGAGCGCGATGGTCATACTGATAACGTACCGCCTTGCGGGGACGTCGAGCGTCGACGCGCGGATACTCGTGACGTTCGCGGCTGGGGTGTTCATACTGCCGTTCGTCGCGTTCTCGGTCCTCGCGGGCCAGCTCGCTGACAAGTACGAGCGCTCGCGTCTGGTCAGGAAGGTCAAAATAGCCGAGATATTCGTCATGGCCTTGGCGGTTGTCGGCTTCTCGCTCGGCAGCGTGGCGATCCTCATGACAGCGCTGTTCGCAATGGGGACCCAGAGCGCGTTCTTCGGGCCCCTGAAGTACAGCATACTGCCTCAGCACTTGGGCGAGGGCGAGCTGATCGCGGCCAACGCTCTCATCGAGACGGGGACCTTTCTCTCCATACTGTTCGGCACAATCGCTGGGGGGATCTTCGTCATGAGGGAGGGCGGCGTCGCGGTCGTCAGCTTCCTCGTGGTCGGCATAGCTGTCGCTGGATGGGCCGCGAGCCTCTACATACCTCCCACCCGCGCGGTAGACCCGTTCATGGAGTTCCGCTTCAACCTGATAAAGGAGACGGTGGCCCTGGTGAACAACGTCAGACCCCGACGCGACATATTCCTATCGGTCATAGGCATTTCGTGGTTCTACTTCGTTGGCGGGACGTTCCTCTCACAGTTCCCCGCCTACGCGAAGACCGTCATCGGAGCGGACGAGCAGGTGGCGACTCTATTTTTGGCGGCGTTCTCCGTCGGCATAGCGGCGGGCTCCCTCGCCTGCAACGGGCTCCTGAAGGGAGAGGTGTCGGGGCGGTACGTGCCTCGGGCGGCGCTCGGGATGGCTCTGTTGAGCGTGTTTCTCTACGCCGCGAGCCTGCGCGCGCCGATTCCGGGCGATGCGCCGTTGATCGGCGCACTGGAGTTCGTGCGCGCTCCGGCCAACGTGGCGGTGCTGCTTTCACTGCTCGGGATATCGTTCTTCGGCGGGCTCTACATCGTGCCTCTCTACGCGATCATACAGAGCAGGAGTTCCGAGGCGGACCTCGCCGGGGTCACGGCCTGCACCAACATCATGGACTCTCTCTTCATGGTGGTCTCATCGCTCCTCGCTACCGGTATGCTGGCGATCGGCATGTCGATCCCCCAGATATTTCTCTCCACCGCGGTCCTCACGGTCATAGCCGCGTTCATGATCAGGGGAGCGGTGCGAGAGCAGATGCGCCGAGGGGAGAAAGAACCCGGATAAGGGAGTCTGTAAAGAGCGCGCGGGATCAGTCTATGGGAAGCACTCTTAACGGCTCCTCATACCAATTTGCAATCAAAGGCCTAAGGGGTGAAGCGTTAAAGCAGGTCTGGGCAGCCGATAGAGCCGCATCAAAAACAGCCTGTTGACCGCGAATTGGTATCAATACTGAAGAAAGCTCTTTCCCAACTCCCTCGCCCTTTCCAGCACCGGCTTGCCTTTTATTTCTCCCGGTTTATGCAAGCCGGGCGCGGTTATTGTGCCTTTTTCTGTCCAGCCGGAATAGCTGATTATCTGATGGAACATGGAAATGGCAGGCCGCGATGTCTCAGTTGTGTTATCCCCGCAGGTGAAAAGCAGTACGACGTCTTTTCCCGTCTTCCCAAAGGGCAGAAGCGCGTAAGTCCGGTCAATGAGCGCTTTGAGCTGCGCGGTTATTCCCCAGTAGTAGATCGGTGAAGCAAAAGCGAGCGCCTTCGCAGACTTATATTCTTCAAGGAAATCCGTCATGTCGTCTTTCTGGACGCAGACTCCTTTTTCCCTAAAACAGTGACCGCAGCCAAGGCAACCGCTGATCTTCATGTCCGCGGCGCGTCTAATTACAACATCCCATCCGGCGTCGATAACGCCACCGGCAAAGGCATCAGCAAGCAAATCACTGTTGCCTCCTTTGCGCGGCGACCCCTTGATAATGAGAACATCCGTAGGCATTACTCAAGACCCCCCTAAAAGTACTTTTAAGTTTTTGCGGTTAGGTTTTTCATTTGCGAATTGGTATGAATTGCTATAATCAGCGTTTCATCAAGTTTGCCAGATAGACCACGACGGATCCGCTGTCAAAGACAGGTCCGATCTGCCGCCCCTCATATACGAGCTGTACCCCGCGCTGGCGATCATTACCGCGTTGTCCGTGCAATAACCGAGCGGCGGCAGGAAAACCTCCCAGCGCTTGTTTTTCCCCATCCCCGACAGCCCCGAGCGCAGGGCGGCGTTAGCGGCGACACCACCCGACACGGCAATTCGCCTGACCCCTGTCTCCCTCACGGCGAGCTCGGTCTTAACGAGCAGCGTCTCAGTGACGGCCCTCTGATATGACGCACATATGTCCGCTATGGGCAGACCGGCGTCGGATGAGTTCATGAGATGCCTCACCGTCTCGCGCAGCGACGTCTTGACCCCGCTGAAGCTGAACTCGACCGCCCGCGAGTCCTTGAGGGCGACGGGAAACCGATACGCGTATGGGTCCCCCCCCATCGAGGCTCTCTCTATGGCCGGGCCGCCGGGGTATGGCATCCCCAGCAGCTTCGCGGCTTTGTCGTAGGCCTCCCCCGCCGCGTCATCGCGCGTCGCGCCGAGCAGCATATAGTCACCGAAGTCCCTGGCAAGCACGATCTCCGTGTGCCCTCCGGAGACTATGAGGCACAGAAAAGGGGGCTTGAGCTCGGGGTGCGCGACCACTCCCGCGAACAGGTGCCCCTCCAGGTGATTCACCCCTATGACGGGAACGCCCCAGCCCTGCGAAAGAGCCTTGGCGGCCATGACGCCGACGAGCAGCGAGCCCATCAGCCCGGGGCCGGCGGTGACAGCTATCAGGTCTATGTCGCTCGGGCTGGCCTTGGCGCTCGACATAAGGGCGTCAAGCAACGGGATAAGCGCCTCCTGATGTTTCCTCGACGCCAGTTCAGGCACTACTCCCCCGAACGGCGAGTGGTCGGCTATCTGGCTGGAGATCACGTCCGCTATTACGCCGCGCTCCCCTCGCACCAGGGCGAGCGCTGTGTCGTCGCAGCTCGTCTCGATGCCGAGCGTTATGAAGTCACACTCCACGGCGCTTCCTCAGTGGGAACAGCCACCGCCGCACGAACAGCCCGGACCGCAGCTCCCAGCGCAGTTCCTCGACCTGCGCCGCTCGCCCTCCAGATGTATCAATACCTTGCACCTACAGTGAGGACAACGGCTCGCGAAGTTCTCCGTCTCAAATTTTTTGCCGCACTCAGCACACTTATATACGTGCATTCTTACATTACCTCTCTTTAAATATATTTCTTGATTCTTGATTTATTGATTCTTGGCGGGGACGCGCCAGACCGTGGAGAAACCGTCGTAGGAGATCGTCACTTCCGTGCCCGGCTTAACGTACTCAGACGGAACGTAGAACCCCATGTGACCGGAATAACCCCCGCCCAGATCCTTGACGCCGGGGCGTATCTCGAGGGATGGGTCGCTCCCCACACCCGTCAACATGCCCGACGCCTCGATCCTGTATCCGGCGACGGACAGCCTCTCGGGATCGAACGACAGCGACTTGAACGAGTCAAGCTGGGCCGCGAAGAGGACCCTGCCGCTCCTCCCATATTGATTCGCGTACAGCCAGAACGCCGAGGGGATACCGACGGACGGCCCCATGTCCGAATCGCGCTCCCTCCTTTGTCGCAAGGCTCTGCCGAGTTTACCGTCGATGCAGATGAGAGTCAGCTTGCCTCGCGCGTTCAGGACGAGATCGTCGAAGACCTGCCCGTCGATCCACAGAGTCGACACGCGCGGCTCCATCAGCCGCTCCAGATTCCTGTCGCCGCCGGCACACCACGACCGCCCCGCGCACATAGCCGCGCCAAGAACGGCGAGGACAACCGCCAGAAGCGCCTTGCGGGACGAGAATCGCATGACAAAATACCTCCTATTCTTTCCCCCTGGCGAAGGAATGCCTTACCCACGCCCACTCCGGGCACCTCAAAAGCGTCGTCACCGCAGCGTAGAGCAAACTCCCGGACGCGACCGCGCACGCCATCCACGAAGAGCGCGCGGCAAAACCAAACCCGACCGGATACGGACAATACCTCATGATCATAGCGAGAGCAATGCCCATCACCGAACATGAGAGCAGTGTCCTGAGCAGCCAAACGGGCTCGAAGATCCTGATGCGGGCGCCCAAATCGCGCGAAAGCAACCAGGCGGCGTAGAACGCGGCGCCTGTGAACGCACACGACGTACCCAACGCCAGCCCCCTGTACGAGAAGCGCTGCATCAGCGCGGCGCCAGCCAGGAGATTGGCGCACACGGTAAAAGCGGTCACGCTGACGGCCGCCCTGGGAAGGCCCCGAGCGTAGAGGGCGCGCATCAATACCGTGTTGCACGCTATGCCCGGAAGCCCCGCGGCGTAACAGGCAAGCGCGCCCGACGTCGCCTCCCACGCCCATTCGCCGAACGCCCCGCGCACCAGAAGTATATGCACTATCGGTCTGGCGGTCAAGACGAGGGCCAGAGACGCCGGCAGCACCACGAACAGGTTGAAGCGCAGGGCATCCCTCAGAAAGGCGCTGAAGCCATCCCTGTCCGCGCCGTCGAGTCTCGAAAGCATGGGCAGCACGGCCTGCGATATGGCTATCACGAACAACCCCAGCGGGAGCTGTATTATCCTGTCGGCATAGTTGAGAGCGGAGATCACCCCATCGCCCAAAAACGAGCCCAGCATCCTGCTGACCACCGGGTTCACCTGGTTCAGCGACAACCCGGCGGCGTAGGGCAGGAATAGCTTGAGCGTCTCCCTGAGGTCGGGGTCCCGCAGATCGGGACGGGCCGGCAGAAGGCGGTATCCCATACGCCCAGCCCACGCGCACTGCAGGGCCATGCCGCACGCCCCGCCGGCGAGGACGGCCGCGACCAGCGCCCAGATGGACATATGGCGGCGAAACGCCAGCAGGATCGCTATGAAGGCCAAGTTGCTCACGGCGGGCGCGACAGCCGGGACGAAGAAACTTCCGATGCTGTTGAGCACCCCCATCGCGAGCGCGCCTACCGAGACGATCATCAAAAACGGAAAGAGCGACCGGGTTAAAGCCGCGGCGGCACTGCTCTGCTCGCGTCCGAAGCCAGGCGCTATTATCCTGACCAGCAGGGGAGAGCAGATCACCCCCGCCAGCACCGCCAGGGAGCACGCGACGATCAAGATGAAGAGGACCTGCCTGGCGAGGCGCCTCGATGCGGCCTCGCCGTCCCTCTTCAGCACTCGGGAGAAGACGGGGACGAAGGACGCGGACAACGCCCCCTCCGCCAAAAGCTGACGCGAGAGATTTGCCAAGGTGTAAGCTACGTAGAACGTGTCGAGGCCGCGGGCGGCGCCGAAAAAAACCGCGGTCAGCACCTCGCGCAGAAGGCCCAGGACTCGGCTCGCGAGAGTACCGAACATCATTCGGAGCGCCCTGTTTACCATGCCCGGCATGTGATTCGGCTGGGCCGTCTCTTGTGCTGCGCTTCTGGGGTCGCTTACCACTCGAAGCGTTCTCCGAGATAATATTTTTTAGCGATGGGATCGTTCGCTATCTTGTCGGGAGGCCCTTTTAGAATTACGCTGCCCTGGTGCATGAGATACGTCCTGTCGGTTATCGCCAAGGTCTCGCGGACGTTGTGGTCGGTCAGCAGTATTCCATATCCCTTGCCGCGAAGCTCCGCCACTATCTCCTGTATGTCGTACACCGCTACCGGGTCGATGCCGCTGAATGGCTCGTCCAGCAGGATGAAGGATGGGTTCGCGGCGAGACATCTCGCTATCTCGACACGCCTCCTCTCTCCTCCAGAGAGCGCGTACCCCGGGGTCGCGGCGATATGCCCCAGCCCCAGTTCGTCGATCAATCTGCCGCACTCGCCCTCGACGTCGTGCCGGCCAATCCCGCTCTCGTGAAGGACAACGCGCAGGTTGTCGAGGACCGACAGCCCGCGGAATATCGACGCCTCCTGAGGAAGGTAGCCTATGCCCATGCGGGCGCGCATGTACATCGGCATCGCCGTGACGTCCGCGCCATCTATGGATACCCTGCCTGAGTCCGGCATGATGCGCCCCACGATCATGTAAAACGTGGTGCTCTTGCCCGCTCCGTTAGGGCCTAAGAGGCCAACGATCTCTCCCGCTTTTACCGTTATGTCCGCGCCGTTTACGACTCGTCTGCCCTTAAATCCCTTGATAAGGCTCTTCGCGCTCAATGACTCTGCCACAACCTGCCCCGTTCCCGCCCATCTGGACGCCTCATGCTATAGTTGAGGAAACGCCGCTTATACCAATTCGCGGTCAACAGGCTGTTTTTGACAAGGCTGAATGGTCGATCAAACCTGTTTTAACGCTTCACCCTTTAGGCCTTTGATTTCAAATTGGTATTAACGGCCGCTCCAGACGCGATCTCGGGAGCGGCTTGCGTCAATCCCTCAACACCTCGAAGACGAGCGTCGGTTTTCCCACGGCTTCGACCCTCCCGGTGTCCAGGTCGTAGACGATGCTGTCCGACGTCAAATTGCGGCCGGTCTGCGAGGCGACGGTGTTCCCCGACACAACCAGCGTACCGCGGGCGACTGAAAAGACGCCCTTGTCTCCCCTGACTCTCGTCATAGCCCCCTTGCTGTCCGGCATCGTTATGGTCACGTCTCCGCCAGCCACCAACTCCACTATACTTCCGCCATTGACAATCCCCGAAACCTTGGCCGCCGAAAGCGTTATCCTCCTCTGGAGGTCCGTGTACTCTCTTACGTTCTCGGCCGCGAAGCGCTCCTGGTCTCTCGAAATCTTGTCCGCGTCGATCAAGTACGCGCCGAACTCGCCGATCACGCCGCCCGACGCCGAGTAATTCTCCGTCCCCAAATCCCAAACGACCGTTCCAGCGACCAGCCGCTCTCCGGCGCGCGACAGCGTAACGCCGCCAACGGCGGTGACTGTTCGGTCCTTTTTCTCGTCCATTCCGCCTTGAAGCCTGATCGAATCGCAGGCTATGTCCACAGACCCGCCATCCGAATCGGCGAACGTGCCCCTCACGCTGCCGCGCATCTCGAAGTCTCCCCCGCCCGTCGCGCCGCTCCCCCAGTCTCCGAAGACCTCGCCCTCCGGCCCCTTGAAGCGGACGTTGCCGGACGCCGTTATCGCCCCGTCCGACGGATCGTACCTCATGGAGTCAGCTTCAAGCGTCGCGGTGCCCTTAGGCGCCGCGCTCAAAACGGCGTCCGGCGTAAAAAACACGGCCGTCGCGCAAGCCAGGGCAACCATCAAATATTGCCGGATAATTTTCATTAAAATTGCCACCTCTGCTCGGCCTCAGGCCAACTCGCGCGCGCGGAACACAATTCCTCCCCGCACTCCCATGAAGCTATATTTCCCTCAAGCCAATCGGATGCCGGATGCGCGCCGAAACCCATATACGACGCCAATTGCAGGTGCACGCACTTCGCCGTTGTACGCCGCGAAGCGGCAGATCCATACTCTATACCCCCCACCCCTCCCCGGCGAAGCGCGTCGTACATCCTGGGACGGTGGATCATCAAAAATTTTCTCCTGGCGCCGGAAATCATGAACAGCCTCAATAACGCATGAGCTCTGTGGTACTTCCTCCACAGGTCCTCGCGGTCGGACAAGGATTCCTCGATCTTTAGGACGCCATTTTGGGATTCCAGCCGGCCCGCCAGCTTCGTCAGATGAGGGCATACGAGCCAGAACGTGGTGGGAAACGGCCGGTTCCCCCTCTCCGCCGCGCAGAGCAACACCTGAGGGTAGCCATACGAGCACCTGCGGGCCACGCCCCTGGCAATGACCGGCGAGAAACCGCGAGGCTCCGCATCGAGGCCGTCCCGCGAGGCTCCCGCCGCTCCCCAAAAAAACATCGAAGGAGACGAGGATCGTCCCTTCGATCGTCCGTTTCGCGAAAAAAATTCCGTCACTTCTTGCCGGTTCGTCTCTTGCTGCCTCTTGAATCCTTGATCTTGCTGTTCAAATCGGCTATTTTTTCATCGCTCTGCTTCATGAAGGAGGTGAGTTTTTTTTCGAAGTCCTCCTCGCGGCGCACGGGCTTGGGCTCTTTCACCTGAAGCGCCTTGATGGAGAGATCTATGCGCCCCTTGTCGTCTATCTTTATTACCTTTGCGGTGATCTGTTGAGAGAGCGTCAGCACGTCAGCGACGTTTTTGACAAAATTATACGACAGCTCCGAAATATGTATCATCGCCTTCTGCCCGTTGTCGAGACGTATAAATGCGCCGTAAGGAGCTATGTGCTCCACGGTTCCGGTGAGAACATCTCCAATGCTCGCCACCGGCATTTCCGTCGTTTTCTCTTCCCCCATTGATGAATCTTACCTCCAGTTTTTATTAATGAGCTGCCTGTCTGTCATATATTTATGAGATATCGCCCGACTTTATCCGTTATCGCGCTTAAAACCCCCTCAATTCAGTTTCTTTTAGGCTGGCACCCAGATCCACTTTAACGGCTCTTCGCCGCCGAACACGCGCACCAACAGAAGATGATGCTTTTCCCCCGCCTTCACGCGATCATTATCATACCAGAATAACAGATTTCCGCTAGCCTTGTCCAACACGCTTCTTGCCACCTTCTGCTGAAAAATGGGCGTGTAAAGGGCGAGAAGGCTCGCTCTTTCGAATTTTGGCGGTTTCCTGATAAAAGCCAGCCTGTTGTGCCTTATGTGCGGCACCCTCTTCATCTTAGAGATCGCGCCGCGGGCCCTGGCCCTCTGCCCGATGTTGAACTTACACCGCTTCGTCTCGCTCTTGCGCGGAGCGCGGAAGGATACCCTTTCGACGTTGAATTTTTTGACCGAACGCCCGCTAAGCAACGACCCGGCGCCGCAAGCCACCGATCTCCTCCACTCGACGAAAAGAGCGCCTCCGATTCTCGGCTCAACCCGCATCGGACGCACCGGCACCGACCTGAAGTGGGTCGAGAGTTCGACTGGCTCCCGGCGCCGCAACCCGCTCAACTCTCTAACAACTATTCGTCCAAGAAAAAGCCGGGATAATTTTCTCCCAATCTCCGAGAGCATACGCGGCATTTTTACCTAGATTCCGACTCGGAAACAGCCTCAATGGCCTTCGTTATGCGGGCGAAGGGCTCCATCAGCTCCATCTCCTCAGCGGCAGCGGCGAGGATGCCCGCAAGCTGTTCCAATTTGGCCGCATTTTCATCCGCGACGAACAAACGCAACGGAGCGCTGATGTTATCCGCCTGAAACACAAAAACCCCATGCTCGGCAGTCGGCTCGAGCTGGCCGCTCGTCTCCAGCGGCGCGCGAGTCGACTGTTCGAGGGTTATCGCCGGGAGTCTCGATATTTTCTGAATCGGCGCCATCAGCGCTTCGTCGCATACAAGCCACAGCGACGGTTTGGTCTCGATCGCATCTAGCAAGTTGCCCAGTATGATCTCCTCCCGGAGGTATATGTCGAGCGCACTGCCATAAAGTATGCGCTCTAATTTGGTTGGTCTAACCGGCTCCGTGTACCTGAAATCCGTCGGGATCCCCCTAGAATCGGTGACCAACGCCGCCCCCCTGAAATAATTCTCCCGCTCGTCCACAGTCAGATAACCCAGTAGCTGCTTACCCTTTTCAAGCAAAAGATCGACCTTCTCCACTATAGTTTAACGTTTAAGAACTTGTCACGCCAGGAAGTTCAAATGACCGTCACCCGCGCCGGACGTCTCTTCCGCTTTATCCTCCGCGCCGTCGCCGCGAGGGTTATCGCGCTTCCTCCCGCGCCTGTCCTCCCTGCCGCGGTCGTCCTTTCGCTCCCTGACCTTCACTTCCCCCTCGGGCTTCTCCGCCTTCTGCACAGTCCGTGCCTCCTGCAGCGTTTTTTTATTTATCTCATCCTGCTGCATGGCCTGAAACTGATGCGCGTTCGGATCCTTGATTTGGCTGGCCTTCTGATCTACATTGTACACCGACAAGTTCGACTCTATCGGACGAAGCATGGAAAGACCCCCTTACGATAGATATATCGACGCGTCAGTCAAACGACTTTATCTTGATCTCTCCATCGTCGTAGACAAACCTGACGAATCTCAGCGGCTCCCTCACGATGTATCTCAACCCTCTGATGGTTACGGTAACTCCGGGGTGGCAGACGTTCTTCACTCGAACGCACCCATCCATCTTGTTCTTCTCCAGATTGTCCTCCAATTCGATGAGGCGCTTTTTCGTCGCCTCGTGCTGCGCCTTGACCTGGAATTTCACCTTGGTTATCTTTGCCAGCATCTCCTGCTTTTCGCCGGACAGCTGCCCATTCCGCTGAAGCCCCTTGAGGTACGAGACGTTCGCCTCGATCTTCTCGAGCTGCTCCTCCAACTGCCTTATATTTTCCTGGGCGCGCTTCCGCTCCTCCGCCAACTCCGGGAGCTCGCCGACCACCACGTCGGTCCTGGTGCCCATCTCGCTGCCTAAGACCTCACACAGGACCTCGCTGCCCGCCTGTATGCTGCCGCCGACAATCTGTCCCTTTTTGGAGCCCATGGCCGCTATCTCGCCGCGCGCACCGACGTCGCTGTGCAAAATGGCCTCCGCCACCGCTATGCTGCCGTCGGACCTCACGCAGGCCTGGTCGATGTAGCCCACGTTTATATCCCCTTTCGCGTAGAGCTTGGCCTTGCCTGTGCCCCGCACCCCTACCTTTATGGTGATGCTCTCGCTCGACGATAGGGTCGCCCCCTCGACCACGCCGTCTATCAGCATATTGCTCCCGGAGACGACCTCGAACCCCTCCCTCACATTGCCATGCACCGTCACCGGACCGATAAAATTTATGTTCCCGACGCCGTAGTCGACGTCGCCCTTTACCTCAAAGACAGGGTTCACCGACATATTTCCGCCCTTTATTATCACGTTGCCGTCGTACTCGGCGTATAAATGAAGTTTGTCTTCAGATAAATAAGTGCCCTTGCCCGACGGGAAGCTCTTGTCCTTCCCGCTGTAGGCCGCTATCTTTTTGCCGGCGAGGCTCATGCCGTCCTGCCCAGGTATCGCGGGGAGCTTTTCCGCTATCTCCTGTCCCTGTATGACGTTGATGACGGTCCCCAGCTCCTTCATGTCCACCTTGTCCCCTATTGCGCGGGGCTTTAGGACGTTCAGGTCTATCTTGTAGTCTATTCTGGCGTCCTTTCCGTTCGCCGGAGCGTTGCCTTTGGCAGTCACGACCCACTGCTTGAAAACTTCGTTGTCGAGCATGTCCGCTATTGCCTTTTCGTCATGCCCGTATGTCACGCCGCGCGAGTTCATGAAGCCCTTGACATTGGCTACGGTGGGCATAGCCGCCCCTCCTGACGGAGGTATCATCCACATCTCGCATGTGAGCCCATCCTCCGAGACCTTCAGCCTGAAATCAGCCTCCCTGGCCTCCTCCTTGACCTTGGAGGCGATTTGAACCGGAGAACCGATCTTGTCGTCAAGCGCCTTTTTTATGACGCCGCCGTCATAATCCGAGACGCCGCGCTCCTTAAGCGCCGATATGACATCCCCCGTTGACGCCGTGCTACCAGGGGGCACGGTCAAAAAAAGACCCTCCTCGGTTAAATCGATATCGAAACTGTTGTTCATTCACATCAGCCCCTTATCGCCAAACTGTATTCAAACACCCGACGTCGCTTTCAGTTCAGCCCTCAGAAGGGAAAGAGCCCTTCCGTGCAACTGGGAAACCCTTGATTCCGTCACACCCAGCACAAGCCCTATCTCTTTAAGCGTCAATCCCTCGTAATAATAGAGCGACAGCAACGTGCGCTCGCGCTCCGGCAGTTTTTTAAGCGCGCTCACGACCTGCTCGGCCTCCTCGTTCCGCTCCATCAGGTCAAGCGCGCTGGGATTGTCGTCCTCTATCGTATCCTCCCTCTGCATGTCTCCGTCGTCCAGCGCCAGAACATCGTCAAGGGATACCACATATGAGCGGCTTGCGATCTCCAACAGGTCCTTATAGGCCTTCTCATCCATCCCCATAGCGGTCATGAGCGACTCGTCGTCCATACTGCCGCGAGTCTTCGCCGCATTCTCCAGAGCCCGCTCGAACTTCTGCAGCTTTTCCCTGCCGCTGCGTGATATCCAATCGAACCTCCGAAGTTCGTCCAAAATCGCGCCCCTTATGCGGGGCACTGCGAACGTCTGAAAGCAAAACCCCCTGCCTGGTTCAAAACGGTCGACCGCGTCCAGAAGGCCAAGAACCCCAAAACTTAAAATATCCTCAAAATCAAGCCCTGTGGGAAATTTCACGGACATCCTCGACGCTACGTAACGAACCAACGGCAGAAACCGCTTGACTATCTCGTCCTTCAGGCGCGGCTCGGGAGAACTTATGTACGCTTCCCATAATTTTTCGTTGTCCAATCTCCTCTCACCAACCCCTAAGCCCGCGACCGATATGCGATAATTTAACTATCTACGCCCGAAGCCAAAAGAACCCCAAAACAACCCTCCGCCCTCTTAGCTTCGAAACTATCTAAAAAGACTCGAAATCAAAACAACGCAAATCACGCCTCAGCGGCACGGCAGACCCTCATACCGCTAGAGCTCTTTAGTGCCGGAGCCGAGGGTCTTCACAATAAACTTCATCGTCTCAGTGCTGAATTCGACGCTGCGTCCCTTGCTGCCCCCGACGTCCGACGCCACGATGCGAATGCCCTCCGCGGCAAGCATTTTAGTGGTGGCCTCCACATTTCGGGTGCCAACCGCGAATATCGCGCTGTCCTTCCCTGGCATCGAGAACATTTGGGCGCCGCCAGCCATCTTGGCGCGCAGTTGTGACCTGTTGGCGCCGAGCCTGGCGAGCTCCTCCAAAAGAAGCGGCACCGCGGTATCCGCGAATTTGCCGGGCTTCGGGATGTTTTTGACCTCGCGGCTGTCAGGCAACATTATATGAACCATACCGGTGGTCTTCGACATTTGATCGTATATCACAAGTCCGATGCAGGACCCCAGCCCAAGGGTTATAAGCGTGGCGGGATGCTTGGAGACCACCAGATCCGCCATTCCGACGTGAATTGGCTGTGCCATAGTTCAGAGCACCCCCAGTTTGGAGAGCAGTGCCTCCAGTGCTCCGGGGTCCGGTATCATTATCACGGTACCCCCAAGCTCGCTGTCCAAATCCTTGACGTGCAGGCTCGTTTTTACCAACATCGCGGAGTCGCCTATGACGCCGAACATCGACGCCACGAGATCCATTATCGACCCCAGCATGTCCCTGGCAACAGCCGGCGTCGTGGTCGGCAGAACCCACCCCGTTATCTGGGAGAGCGCGTTGAGAAACGCCCCGAGTATGATATTCCCCTGCTCGGACAGGGCGCTGTCCCTTATCTGCAGCTGAGACTCCTCGTCCATCCCGGAAATATCCATCGGTATTATCAGATCAGCGAGAAGGTTCGCTTTTTCCTCCTCTATCATGAAGATGAGGCTGCACGAAAACTCCTCCTCGGTTCTGACCAGCACCGCGCAGACCGGCATCTCGGGGGCGCCGTAGTGAGCCGCGACCTCGTAAATGGGGACCAGCTCGGCCACCGGCACATCCATATCGACTGTTCTCCCGAGAAGCCGCGAAAGCGCGGTGGCCGCGTTTCCCGTGCCGATATTTCCAACCTCTCGGATGGCGTCCATGTGGAAATTCGTGTAATCAGAAGTATGATCCATTGCTTTACAACGGCCTTTCCTGAGGCTTTTAAAGAGATGCGGCGTCCAGAATCAACGCGACGTTTCCATCCCCAAGTATCGTTGCCCCGGCGATGCCCTTCACCTTGAGCAAAAGTTTGCCTAGCGGCTTGATGACTATTTCCTGCTGCCCCACGAATGAATCGACCATAAAACCGACTCGCGATCGATCCCTGCCGACCCTTACGACCACGACCGCGTTTTCCTCGTTGTCCGGCCTCTCTCCGGGCGTGCCGATTATAGCTGACAGGTCGGAGAGCGGCAGTATCTCGCCGCGAACCGTGGTGACGGGGGTGCCGTGAACATATTTTATATCCTTTTTCTGCACCAGCAGCGTCTCCTCCACATTTTCCAGCGATATGGCGTAAGTCTCCTCCCCCACCTTTATCAAAAGGGCCAGCACGATCGCCAGCGTTAGAGGCAAGCGTATGACCACCCTGGTGCCGGATCCGAATTTGGAGTAAATCATGAACTGCCCGCCGAGGGACTCCACCTTGCTCTTGACGGCGTCGGTGCCAACACCTCGGCCTGAAAGGTCCGTGACCTCGTCAGCGGTGCTGAAGCCCGGCAACATCACGATTTGAGCCGCCTCCGAGTCAGTCATGGCCGCAGCCTGCTCCTGCGTCAGCATCCCCCGCTCGATGGCCTTCTTCTTGACCCTTTCGGGATCTATTCCCGCTCCGTCGTCCCGAACCTCTATTATAACGCCATTGCCCTCTTGATAAGCCGCGACTGTGATGGTTCCCAGACGAGGCTTGCCGTGGGCTTCTCTCACGTCGGGCTCCTCTATCCCGTGGTCCAGGGAGTTGCGGAGCAGGTGGACCATGGGGTCGCCGATTTCGTCTATGACAGTGCGGTCCAGTTCGGTCTCCGCGCCCTCGACCTGAAGCTGTATGTCCTTCCCCATCTGCCGCGAAAGATCGCGCACAAGGCGGGGCAGCCGGTCGAACACCATGGACACCGGAACCATCCTCAGTTTGGTCACCAGCTCCTGAATATCGCCCGAGATGCGCCCCAGCTGCGAGAGAGGCT
The DNA here is from genome assembly GCA_031269245.1 of Synergistaceae bacterium. Taxonomy (GTDB): domain Bacteria; phylum Synergistota; class Synergistia; order Synergistales; family Synergistaceae; genus JAIRKI01. The sequence continues at coordinate 21,867 of JAISZL010000074.1, forward strand.
CCTCAAACGCCTTGAGCCTGGACTCCTGCACGAGCCTCTCTATCCGAGCCCGCCCTATGACAAGCTCTCCGACCAGGTTCATGAGTTTGTCCAGGCGCCCTATGTCGACCCTAACCGTCCTGTTGCCGGCCTTTGCAGCGGGCTTCACGTGGGCGCCGGCGTCAGCCGCTTTGCGCTGCGCCTCGGTCTGAGACACCGAGGCGCGTTCCGGCTCCTCATTGGCAAGGGCTGCGGCCTTCGGCTCCTCGGGTTTTTGTTTCTCATGCGCGGCCTTGGCCTCCTCCAACCGCTTGAAGTCGAGTTCGCTGCCCTTCACGTCCGCCACCTCGCCGATGCGAGAGACCTGCGCCGCAATGCTCTCCATGGGCTCCCTCGATGCGACGTAAACCGTGAAATTCCGCTCGAACGCCTCCTTCTCGAGGTCCTCGACGCTGGGCTCTGTCTTGATGATCTCCCCGAGATCCCCTATGAGAGTCACGACCATGTAAGCTCGCGCCGCCCGCAACATGCAACTCTCGTCTAAGGTCACCTTGATCTCGTACACGTGCATCCCGGCGTTCTCAGCGGACGCGATCCAATCCAAATCCTGATCCGACAACCCCCCCGCGTCCGGTCCCAGCTCGTCTCCGCGCGCCGTATTTTTTTCATCGGCTATCCGCGCGCCGGAGACCGCCTTCGCGGCAGCGCCCCTCGGATGATCCCTGCGCGCGTGCAACACGTTGATGAGCGGCTCGGACTCTATGTCCTGATCGCTCCGGCCGCCCCTTATGTTGTCCACCATGGACGTCAGTGTGTCGAGGCACTTGAAGAGTATGTCGACGTCGTTGGAGTCCAGCACCATGCTGCCGGAGCGGACGAGTCCCAAAAGATCCTCCATTGAGTGAGTGAGCGCGGCCATGGAGCTGAAGCCCATCGTGGCCGACATGCCTTTGAACGTGTGCGCGACGCGAAAAATCTCGTTGATTATATCCATATCGCTTTGATTTTGTTCCGCTGAGAGAAGAAGCTCGTTCAAGTGTTCAAGGTTATCCCCAGCCTCGTCGAGAAAAGCTCCAAGATATTGGTTCATATCCGCGTTGTTTGACATTTTCCTGCCTCCATGTCCTGATATAAAATCTCTTGCGAACCGCAAAGAGGATAGTCAAGTTAGAGAGCGGCATTTCATCAATTGAGGGCGCGGCGGCGATGCCCTGTCTCCATCCATCGGCCATTCAACCGCGGTCCAACCCCTCCTCAACCCTGTTTCGCGACTCTCTCGAGGCCCGCCGCTATCGAGTACAGGGGCAGCACCTCGTCAGCCAGCCCGGCGCCTGTCACAGCGCCGGGCATCCCATAAATGACGCAGGTCTCCCTCGACTCGGCTATCACGTAGGCACCCTTCTCCCGGAGCAGCCTCGAACCGTCGAGCCCGTCCTTTCCCATCCCGGTCAGCACCAGGACCAGGACGTTTCCTCCGACCGCTTCCGCGGCGCTCGCGAACAAAACGTCCGCAGACGGCTTGACTGAACGGACCGGAGGGGTGTCGGTCAGGCGGCAGACGAGGCCGGCCGCTCTCTTTTCAACGACAAGGTGATACCCTCCCGGCGCGATTAATACAGCGCCCTTCCTGACGGGCATCTCGTCGCAAGCCTCCATAACGCTCAATTGACTGCGCTCGTTCAGGCGATGCGCGAACGACGACGTGAAACCCGGAGGCATGTGCTGAACGATCAAAATGGGCAGAGGGAACTCCCTTGGCAGTCCTGGGATTATCTCCTGCAACGCCATCGGCCCTCCGGTCGACGCGGCGATCACCAGTAGCTCCATCTTGCGCGCCGCACCCTCCCTGCGAGCTTGCGGCGCCGGAGGAGGGGTGTTCCTCACATCGGCGCTGAACCGCGGCGCATTGCCTCGCAACGAGGCCCTGCTAGCCGCTATTACCTTGCGCCTCAGCTCGCTGCCGACTTTGTCCATGTCCAGGGATATAGTCCCCGAGGGCTTCGTCACGAAGTCGACCGCACCGCTGTCCAGGGCTTGCATCGTCTCGTTCGCACCCTGCCTGGTCAGGCTGCTGACCATGACGACAGGTATGGGCTTCGTCGCCATTATGTCCTTCAGCACCTCGAGCCCGCTCTTTCCGGGCATCTCGACGTCGAGGGTCACGACGTCCGGAGACATGCTGTCAAGAGCATCCATTGCCTCACGACCGTTCCTGGCCCTGCCCACCACGTCGATGGACGGATCCGAGCTCAGGATGTCTCCTATAACCTTACGCATAAATGCGGAATCATCAACTATCAGAACACGTATTTTTTTCGCGGTGATCATGATTCTTCCCGCCAAATCATTTCCTGCTGCCTGATGTACTCGAAGAGCTTCTTCTCCATGGTCGAGGAGAGTGAATCGAAGACCACTCCGACCTCCCAGCATCGATCCGAATGCACGATGCGAGACGCCGTGCCAGGATGGAGATACTCCCGCTCGGCTAAGATGAAGCGCATGAGTACCCGGTCACCCGACTCGAAAACGATGTCCGGCGCATCCTCGTCCAATACCCTGAAACGATTACCGCCCAGGCTTATGTCAATGGCATTGGCCGGCATCCAATCCGCCAACATCGGGTTCCTCGACTCGTAATCCAGGTGGTATACGAAGATCGGCCAAAGACACGGCACTCGCAGGAATTGCCTGCGCTGCACCCGCTTGGGATAACCCTGGTTGTTCGCCCACATGATCGGCAAGCCCGACTGAGTCTCGGACCTGCGCACCACCATTTCGAACATGAAGAGAGCACTGCCGTCCTCCATCGTGAACGTGAAGTCCATATCCCTGTAAACTGGAAGAAGGACACCCTTCATGAGAGGGTGGGCGAATCCCACCATCTCGCCGCGCATGTCCTCCACGCGAGACAAGTAACGCCCCTTGTAGATGCCAGCGTTTATGATGATTTCGCCATTAACTCCAGGCTTTAATTTAAAAGTGTAATCCAGTACCGGAGCATCTTTAGAATTCCTCGCCACTTTATCGCTTCTCCTTATCCCCTATCTTGCGCGCCAGACGCAGCAGAAATGTATCTAGTTTCCCCTTTTTGTCGGACGCCTGGGGGTCGCAGGACGGATCAAAAATCGTTTTGGCCAGTTTCCTGAAATACGGCGCGGAGATGGACTCCGCGTTGCCGAGGAGAAGTGGTTTCCTCCTTTTGACGGACTCCCGAATCGCGGAATCCCATATGATGCAGCCAAAATAAGGTATGCGGAAATCCAAAAACTGCTCGCCGGCCGAAATGATCCTCTCCGCCACCATGAACGCCTCTTTTTCGTCCACCGCCATGTTCACCACCAGCCCGATGTTTATGTTCCCATCCGTGGCCTGGCAGAGGGACTTGAGCACGCTGTACGAGTCCCTGATGGCGGTCGGCTCCGGCGTCGTGATGATAATCGAGAAGTCCGACGACATCGCGAAAGCCAGCACGTTCTTGTGTATCCCCGCGCTGGTGTCGAGCAGCAGGACGTCCGTCTCGTCATTAAGAAAAGATAGCCTGCTTATAATCCAGGACTGCCTCTGATCATCGAGGTCCGCAAGCTCTCTCAAGCCCGCTCCGCCCGGAATTATGGACACCCTCTCCCCAACTTTGAACAATATCTCCGATAGATCCTTGTCGCCCCTGAGCACATGGCCCAAGTTGAACTTGGGTATCACCCCGAACAGTATGTCGATGTTGGCCAGCCCGAGGTCGGCGTCGAGGATCGCGACCTTGAGACCCGACTCGGCAAGCGCCAGCGCGAGATTCACCGCCACGTTGCTCTTGCCGACCCCGCCCTTGCCGCTCAATATCGAGATCGACTTCATGCCGGCCATCCTGTCCTTCAACCCTCCGAATCCTTTTTTATCGGAGACCAGCCCTCTCAGCACCGTGGCCTGGTCGTTTACGTGAGCCGGCATCGCCGGCATGATGATGGGATTCATGGCCTACTCATTCCACGCGACCGCGTTTTTAAGCAGGAGGTCGACGAATCTGTCACCCTTGGCGACCTCTATGTCGTTGGGCACGTTCTGCCCCGTGGTGAAAAAAGACGCGGGGAGGTCGAAATCCCGCATGACGTTCAGGATCGACCCGTAGGTCGACGTCTCGTCCAATTTAGTGAACAGCAGTGCGGAGAGCGGGACGACACCCATCCTGTCGATGACGCTGAGCATGTCCCGGTATTTTATGTTGGCCGCCAAAACCAAATGCACGGTGTCCGGCTCATAGACGTCATACAGAGCGCGGAGCTCGCCGATCCGGTCCCCATCGTAGTGGCTCCGCCCAGCCGTGTCCAACAGTATGAGATCGGCCTCCCTGTACTTTCTGAGCGCGTTGTGTATGTCCTTTGGCTCCGCCACTATCTCTATCGGAATGCCCAAAATCTTGGCGTATGTCCTCAGCTGCTCGACGGCGGCTATTCGGTAAGTGTCGGCGGTCATCAGGACGACCTTGCGGTCGCCCCAGAGCGACTGGCTCGCCGCTATCTTCGCTATGGTGGTGGTCTTGCCCACGCCGGTCGGACCGGCGAACAATATCCTCTTCCCCCCTATGGCGTTGGTGGGGTTGGACCCCAGCGTGCCGATCCTGGACGAAAGCCATGAGGCGAAAGGCAGGCTTGAAACCGACTCGGAGTACTCGCCCATTATCTCCCTCGCAACGTCCCTGTCCACGTCCGACTCTATGAGTTTCCTCATGTTCTCATCCGCGGCGGCGTCCTGGACAATATCGGCGGGAGAGCTTCCATCCAAGCGGGAGAGGACTTTAGCGAGTATCTCCTTTATCTCGTCGACGTCCTTGGAGATCGGGGTGCCGGATGACTCCCTTGGAGTGACGTTCGCCTCGTAAGCGGCAGCCGCGACGGCCGCCGAAGTCGTTTGGGCGTACGCCGCGGGGGGGGCGAAAGCCGACGTCGTGAGCGGCTCGCCCGCCCGAGGCCGCGGGATGGGCTGGTCCACGGAGTCACCCACAGCCCTGCGCACCTCCAGCAGATGCTGGAAGGCGACCATTCGCTCGCGCGACTCCCTGAGCATGTCATCCTGGTCAGGGACAAGTATCCCCGCCGTCACCCACAGAGCGTCGCGCCTGAAAAAACCCAGCAACCCGCCGAGTTTGACCGGTTTGCTGGAAAGTATGACAGCCTCCCGGCCCAGGCGATCCCTCGCCACCTGAATCGCCTCCGCGTCGCTCTTCGCCTCGTATTCAATCTGCTGCGCTACCCTCAATTACTCCACCGTCCCCAAGGATTTAAGTTGTGCGCCCTGAGCGATTTCATTATAGGATATAACGAAAAGTTGAGGAAGAGTCCCCTCTAAAATTTTCCTCGTGATAAACCTGACATCCGGGTGCGCGAGAATTACGGGGGTCAGCCCAGCCATCGCCATCTGTTCCGCCGCCGCCGCCGATGATTTCATTATCTGCTGCACCTCGACGGGTGACAGCCCAAGCTGCCAGCCCTGATTGAGGTCGCCCTGCAACGAGTCCTTTATCCTCTGCTCGACCTTGGGGGAGAGCGCGAATACGGAGATGACACCGCTCTCGTCCTGAAGCCGCAGAGTTATTACCCTGGAGAGCGACTCCCTGACCCTCTCGGTCAGGTAGTCCACACCCTTAGCGAAGCGCCCGAAATCGGACAGTGTCTCGAAAATAGTCACGAGATCCCTGATCGGGACCTGCTCCTTCGCCAAATTCTGAAGCACCTTCTGAACGTCGCCAAGCCCCAGCGTGCCCACCAGCTCTCCCGCCACCGCTGGGTTGCTCTCCTTGACCAAGTCGACCAGCTTCTGCACCTCCTGCCTCGTGAGGAGGTCAGCGCCGTACCTCTTTATGACCTCGGACAGGTGCGTCGCCAGCACGGACGGACAATCCACCACGGTATATCCCATGGCCTCCGCCTGATCGCGCACCTCGGGCGATATCCAGACCGCCGGCAGTCCGAACGACGGCTCGGTGGTGGGTATGCCGACCAACGCGTCGTCGCTCTGGTCCACGCTCATGCTCAGGTAGTGGTCCGGCATCAGCTCCCCTCGGCCCACCTCCGCTCCCTTGACGCGGATTACGTACTCCGTCGGCTTCAGCTGTATGTTATCACGAATCCTTATGGGCGGCACGACAAGCCCCAGGTCCATGGCCATCTGCCTCCTGATAGTCCCTATTCTGTCCAGCATGTCCCCTCCCTGTCCCGGGTCCACCATGGAGATGAGGGCGTATCCTATCTCCACCTCCATGGGGTCGACGGTGAGCAGCGGCAACACGTTTTCAGGGGAGCCGGGAGCCGCCTGCGCGGCGCCCTGCTCCCCTCCGGCCTGGGAGGGGCCGCGCTGGCTGCCCTGCTTTCTCTCCGATTCGACCCGCTGCGCCTCTCCCTCGCGGTATATGCCGCGGGCCATGACGGCCAGCAAAACGCCCAGCACGGCGAACGGTATCGTGGGCAGCCCGGGAACGATCGCCAGCGCGAAGAGCATCCCGCAACCTATCAGCAGGGGCCGATGGTTTCCGGTCAGGGACTTGATTATGTCGAGCCCCAGGTCGCTCTCCCCCGCCGACCTGGTGACTATTATCCCGGTGGCGGTCGAGAAGAGAAGTGCCGGCACCTGAGAGACGAGCCCGTCGCCCACAGTGAGGAGGCTGTATGCCTGGAGGGCCGCCCCAATCTGCAGCCCGCGCTGAAGGACGCCTATCGCCAAGCCGCCCAGGATGTTTATTATGGTTATGATGAGCCCCGCTATCGCGTCGCCCTTCACGAACTTGGAGGCGCCGTCCATCGCCCCGTAAAAATCGGCCTCGCGCTGTATGTTCTTCCTGCGGACCCGGGCCTCCGTCTCGTCGATGATCCCAGCGTTCAAGTCCGCGTCGATGGCCATCTGCTTGCCCGGCATGGCGTCGAGCGTAAATCGGGCCGCCACCTCCGCGACGCGCTCCGAGCCCTTCGTTATGACCAGAAATTGGATGACCACCAATATGAGAAACACGACCCCGCCGACGACGTAGTTGCCCCCGACGACGAACGAACCAAACGCGCTCACGACCTCTCCGGCGTATCCGTTGAGCAGTATCTGCCTCGTGGTGGAGATGTTGAGCGACAGCCTGAAGAGCGTCGCGATCAGCACTATGCTGGGGAACGCCGCTATCTCGAGCGCGTTGTTGACGTAGAAGGTGGCGAGCAGCATCATAACCCCGAAGGCTATGTTCGCCGCGAGCAATACATCCAACAGCACGGTGGGCACCGGGATTATCATCATCACTATTATCGTGACGAGCAGCACGGCAAGACCTACGTCCGCGTATTTCGTCACCCTGTTTTCAGATGAAACGGCTGTCTCGGCCATGCTTCACTCCCCAGAAAGCTGAATAGGACTCTCGCGTCGCTCGCTCGCGTTACGAGGATGTTATTTATTTTATCACGCTATTTTATATACAGAGGGTTATTGGCGATTAATCGGTAAAAAATCAACGCAGCCAGTCAAGCGGTTTGTCCTTGAGACGGTAGACGAACGCCAGGACCTCGGCTACCGCCCTGTAAAGATCCTCCGGTATGGATTCCCCTACCTCCACCTGCGACATGATCGCGCGGGCGAGCGGTTTATTTTCGACGACGGGTATGTCATGCTCCTCGGCTATTTCCCTGATCTTACGCGCGATAAAACCCGAACCCTTGGCAATCACCGTGGGGGCGGTCATCGTCCTCTGGTCGTACTGTATGGCGACGGCTATGCGCGTGGGGTTCGTTATGACCACGTCGGACTTCGGGACGTCAGCCATCATACGCCCCGTGGCCAGCTCCCTCTGTTTCTGGCGTATCCTCCTCTTTATTAGAGGGTCGCCCTCCATCTGCTTGTACTCCTCCTTGATCTCCTGTTTGCTCATCTTTATGGATTTTTCGAACTCCCATTTCTGATAGGCGTAGTCGAAGAGCCCGAGCACCAGGAGTATGATTGCCATCTGAAGGGCTGTGGACCATATCTTCGCCATTATCATCGCGGCTCCGTGCTCGAGCGGGTACATCATAATCGAGAGCAGAAGGTCGCGCTGGTTCCTCAAAACCAAGAAGAGCATCCCCAGGAGTATCAGCGCTTTCATGATCCCCTTCAGGAGTTCCACTATGGTTCTCATCGACACGATCTTCTTGAGGCCGGATATGGGGTTCAGGCGATCGAGATTGAGGGCTAGGGGTTTGGAGGTGACCAAAAAGCCGACCTGGTAGATCAATACGACGGCCGCGAAGAGCGAACAGACGACGCCTATCGGGAGCCAGCCGATGAAGAACGACTTCGCGCCCTCAATCAGGGGCCGCGCCCACCAGCCGTTTTCGAACATCAGATCCGACGAAAGATGGGAGACCGCGCTGCCGAACATGAGGATCAGCCTTCGCCATATCATGACGCCCAGAAGATATACGCCCAGCAACCCCGAGATTATGACCACTGCCGCGGAGAGGTCCTGGCTCTTCGCCATCTGTCCCTCCTCGCGGGACTTCTGCCTCTTGCGCGGGGTCGCGGGCTCGGTCCTCTCCTCTGAGAAGAATTGTATGTCGAATCGCGCGCTCATCAGCTCATCGCAGGAAGTGAATGCCCTCGAGCGCCCACCCGACGGCGCGCTCTATCTCGCCATGAAAGATGTCTACCGTCGTAGGAAGCAAGGTGAGGAGGACAATGAGACCCATGCATATCTTGAGGGGTATCCCTATGACGAAGACGTTCATCTGAGGGACCGTGCGAGCCACGAAACCAAGCCCTACATCCGACAGGAGTATGGCCCCGAAGAGCGGGAGGCTTATCCTCATGGCCATTATGAACGCCCGTTGAATCCAGTCCATCCACGGCATGGAATCGGGCACGGACCACATCCTGACCCCTATGGGGACGAGCCTCACGCTCTCCGCGAGGGCGTTGGCCAGCAGCAGGTGACCGTCCCAGCGCAGGTAAAACCATATGGCGAGCATGTACTTCATCTGAGCCAGCACGGAGGTCTGGGACTCGGAGAGCGGGTCGAATATGTTCATCATGTTGAGGCCCATCAGTGTCCCGTCTATAAAACCGGATATCTGGAGCGCGTAGAGAGGCATACTCGACACGAAGCCTATCGCGGCCCCGATCAAAAACTCCCTGCCCGCCATGATGAAGAGGTACCACCAATTCTGGATAAGCACCCCAGGGACCGAGGCGTCCGCGGCAGGAACCGAGACCACGGCGAGCATCACCGCCAGCCAGAACTTCACGGGATTTGGCAGCGAGGGGACCAGGTAAACGGATGCCGTCATGATCAACGCCAGGAACCTGACGCTCGCCATAAGGTGAATCAATATGAGGTTCACGTAAGCGTCGCTCAGCACAAAGGGTGACATGGCCGGGGGACGTTATCCGACATACCTGTACATGTCCGTGAACAGCCTTATGGCCAAACCGCTCACCAGACGAAACATCCACGGCCCGAACATCACGAGCGACAGTATCACCGCCAGCATCTTGGGTATGAACGCCAGCGTCTGCTCCTGAATCGACGTCGCGGTCTGGATGATGCCGACTATCAGCCCAATGCCCATGGCGACCAGAAGTATGGGCATACTGGAGAGGACTATCACCCACATTGCGCTGTTCAGCGCATCCGCTACGCTTAAGGTCTCCATCTCATGCCTCCCTCGTCAGTTGAAGCTGGTCACGAGGCTGGCTATGACCAGGCTCCAGCCGTCGGCCATCACGAACAGCAGGATTTTGAACGGCAGCGATATCATCGACGGAGGCAGCATCATCATGCCCATGCTCATGAGTATGCTGGCCACTATCATGTCTATCACTATGAATGGGATATAGATGACCACGCCCATCTGAAAAGCCGTCTTGAGCTCGCTCAGGACGTATGCCGGCACGAGGGTCATGGTCCTCACCTCGCTCTGGTTGGCGGGCTGGGGGTCTCCTGAGAGGCGGACCATAAGGGAGAGTTCGCGCTCCCTGGTCTGCTTGAACATGAAGTCGCGCACGGGCTGGACGGTCCTCTCCCACGCCGCTGGGGTCTGTATTTCGCCCTGTGTGTAGGGAACCAGTGCCTGGTCGTATATCTGAGTCCACACCGGCGTCATGGTGAAAATGGTGAGAAAGAGCGCAAGGGACGTCAGAACCTGGTTGGGGGGAGCTTGCTGCAGGCCGATGGCGCTCCGCACGAACCCCATGACGACGAGTATCCTCGTGAAGCTCGTGACCATGAGCAATATGGCGGGGGCCATGCTCAGCACTGTTATGAGGGCCACGATCTGAAGGGTCTGCACAACGTCCTGGGGGGTCCCAGCGGAGCCGATGGCCATGTTGATGGCCGGGATGGGAATCTCGGGCAGTTCCGGCGCGGGGGAGGCGGCAAACAGGACGTCCGGCAGAAGAAGCGCTGTCAGCAGCATCATGAGGAGCGCGCCAAAACGATACATGCGCCCAACTAGAGTAATCTCATTCTTCATGCGGCCTCTCCTGAGTTCCGGCGGCTCGCGCATCGCCGGAGGCCCAGCCCGCTATCGCCGCGGCGGCCTCGTAATCGTCCCACTCCTCGGCGCTCCAGCGGCCCACCACGGTCGAGCTCGAACGGCCGACGAAGAGGGCCACGACCTGAGGCCCGGTCCGCACTATGTACAGCATATCCCTTCCAAGGCTCAAAGCCGCGACGAGCCGCAATTTCCCAACAGCTCCCCTGCCGATTCCGCCGGGCAGATACCTGGCCAGAGCGTATCCCGCCGCGGAAAAGACTAGAAGGGCTATTATCATCTTCGTCACGTAGCTTCCCAGGCTGATGTCCCTGTCGATATCGGAGGCAGCCAGGACGATTTCAGCGGAAGAGCTTAAAAAAAAGAGCGTCAAGGCCGCTTGTGAAAAAAGCCTCAACGCCCGCTGGCGCATAGAAGGATGGGCCGTATTCCTCATAGGGCTTCCAAGCCAAAACGGCGCTGTTACGACAGAGCCTTGCCCAAAGCCTCCAAAACCCTGTCCGGCTGGAAGGGCTTGACTATAAAATCCGCCGCGCCGGATCGTATCGCCTCGATGACCATGGCCTGCTGTCCCATCGCACTCACCATAACCACTTTAGCGGCCGGGTCGGCCGCCTTGATCTCCTTGACCGCCGCTATACCGTCCATCTCGGGCATAGTTATGTCCATGGTTACGACATCCGGCTTGAGTTCACTGTACATCTGCACGGCCACCTTGCCGTTGTCCGCCTCGCCGACCACCTCGAAACCATTTTTTGCCAAAATATCGCGAAGCATCATCCTCATAAAAGCAGCGTCATCCACAATCAGAACTTTCGTCCCCATCTACCTACGCCCTCCTTAGCTTACTGTAGTCCCGCACTTTTTGAAGTCGTTGAACACGTCCCTCACACGCCCATCGAGCGTATCCTCTCTACCCTGCTCACGACCTCAGTGACACGTATGCCGAAACTCTCATCGATGACCACCACTTCTCCGCGCGCGATGAGCTTTCCGTTCACTAGCACGTCGACGGGCTCGCCCGCCATTTTGTTCAATTCTACCACTGAACCCGGACCTAACGCCAGCACTTCGCCGATGGTTTTTCGAGTCCGTCCTAATTCTACAGTAATTCGTACCGGAATGTCGACTATCAAATCAATATTTCCTGGAGAACCCGCAAATTCTGAACCGCCAAGCTGCGCAAACTCGACCGGTTTGACGTCAACGGGGGGAGCCTGCGGACGAGAGTACGCGGCAGACGCGGATGCCGCCGCGGCGGACTGGGGCTGAGGGCGAGCTTGGGCCGCGGGGGGCACGGGCGGCGCTTCAGGCTCCTTAGGTGCGGCGGCCTCTCTGATTTTGGCGGCGAGGTCGAGGGCGTTCGGGACGGGCATGACTATATCCAGAGAGAAGGGATCCACTCCATCCACATTGAGATCTATCTTCCCGACCCATATGCGCGAGTCCCCGCTCTCCGACGCGAACGGGACCCACGCCGAAACGTCCTCGAGGGCCGAAGAGGACGAATCGCCGGAGAGCCTGATGCCGCCCAAGATCCCGCTGAGACTCGTCAGAGCGGAGCCTATCAACTGGCTCAAGCCCTCCTGCGCCGCGGAAAGGTAGAGGTCGTTGGCCTCGGCGGGAAGCTCCTTGGCGTCCCCGCCCATCATCAGGTCGGCAAGGGCCAGGGCTCCCTTCTCACTGGTGAGAAGCTGCGCGGGCGCCGAGTCGAGCCCGCCCAGCGCCATCGAATACGCGAACACCCTACCTCCGTCTATGCGGCTTGACATCTCGCTCTGCGGTATGTCTATCTGCTCCGACGGTTCGGCCGAGACATCCCTGCCCGCGAGCATCCCTATGACGTTCCCGGCCGCGGCGGCGATTATCCCAGACACCTCCGCCAAAACCGTCAGGTCCTCCTTCGACAAACCGCCGCCAGACCCTGAATCGTCTCCGCCGGAGAGGAGAGCGTCTATTTCATCTTGATTGAGAAACTCGTCGACCATCGTTATTCCTCCTCCACCGAAGCGAGGGCCTCTTCTCTAAGCACCTCGACAATCTGCGCCGCGTAATTCTTCTTGTTTATGCCGGGAACGCACATGAACTTCACCCTGTTCCCAACCCTCATGCCGATGTTGTCCTTTACGGCCCCGTCAAGCCTTATGACGTCCCCCGCCTGAAGCTGTATGACGTCGCCCAAGGTGACCACGCTGTTGCCCAGTTCGAGCGCCAGCGGCACCGTGACCTCGCTCAGCCTCGCCGTGAGAGCCTCCTGAACACCCTCCGTGTTCTTCCTGCCGGTGGACGAGAACCACTGCTGCGAGCTCAGTTTGTCTATCAAAGGCTCAATGACGAAATAGGGGATGCAGAAGTTCATTATGCCCTGCACTTCGCCTATCTGGATCTTCATCGTGACGAGAAGCACCATGTCGGTCCCCGGGCACACCTGGACGAAAAATGGATTGCTCTCCATCGTCTCGAAGCGGAACCGGATGTCGACCACAGTGCTCCAGCTCTCCTCCAGATGCTCCAGCACCTTCATCATCACCCTCTCGACGACGGTGCGCTCTATATCAGTCAGATCCCTCGGCTTGCGCAGAGGCTCGCCCCTCCCGCCGAGCAGGCGGTCTATTATGGCGAACGTCAGATGGTTGTTTATCTCGAGTATCGCGTTACCGCTAAGGGGGTACATCTCCAGGATCCCGATGACCGTCGGCTGCACGAGCGAGTGTATGAACTCGTCATACGCGAGCTGGTCCACCGCCACGACCTCGACCGACACCATTGAGCGCACCATCGTGGACAGCGACGTCGTCAGCGAGCGCGAGAACGACTCGTGGATCATCTGTATCGCGCGCATCTGGTCCTTGCTGAATTTATCGGGGCGTCTGAAGTCGTACAGCTTTAACGGTTTTTCCTCGCTCGCCTCAATGACGGCGATCTTGTCGTCGCCGCTGGATATGGCCTGCAACAGGGAATCAATTTCGTTCTGCGACATTACCTCTGGCGGTACCATTAAGAATCTCCCCTTATCAGGCCTCGGTCACTGCGCCATAAACTCGTCGAAGAGAACTCTGTCTATCGCGGCGTTTCCGTCCACGCGGGGCAGAATGGCGTTGAGCCTGGCCTTCAAATCCTGCTTCAGCTTTTCCATGCCCTCCGCGTATCTAATGCTGTCGTATCTCTGGTCCTTCAGCGTCCTCAGGGTCTCGTCCTTGAGCTTGACGGTCCAACCCGGATCAGCGAGCTTCAGCACGACATTCTGCCCGGACAGCTCCAGCGTCACCTTGAGCTTGACGACATGAATCTCCGGGTCGGCGAGCGTCGACGTGAACTGCCCTAGGTCTATCATCGGCCCCGGATCTGGGACCTGAACCTCCCTCGACGTCTCCTCAGCGCGAAAGAACTTGAGGCCGACGTAAAGCCCTCCCCCCACTCCTACCGCAAGAACCGCCACTCCGGCTATGACTATGAACAGCGTCCTCTTTGCCAATGCCATGAAACCGCCCCCCTGCGTATGACTATCGCGTTCTGTGCAGCGACAGTATAACTATGTCCACCCGTCTGTTAAGCCTCATGTTCTCCTGAGAATTGTTGGGCACGAGCGGAACGCTCGACCCCAAGCCTACGGCCCTCAGCCGGTCGGCCGAAACCCTGATCGAATCGTCGAGGTAGCTCGTGACCGCCGAAGCCCTGGCCGACGAGAGCCCCCAGTTGTCCCCGTAGATGCTTCTCAGCGGGGGATTGGAATCGGTGTGGCCCTCCACGGATACCTGATTTGGAATCCTGTTCAGGACCGAGCCGATCTTATACAGGATCCTGAGGGACTCGGGATGTATCTTCGCGGACCCCTCGCTGAATATCAGCTGCTCCGACAGGGAGACGACGACTCCTCTTTCATTCGCCACTATAGTTATTTCGTCGGACATGCGCTCGTCCTTTAGGGCGTTCTGCACCATCGCCAAAACTTTGTTGGCGTTGTACGACTGATCGGAGTCCGTCGGCCTCGGCGCGTCGCCCGCACCCTCGCCGAGTGCCCCGTCCTGAATCGACGTGCTGCTGGTCTGGCTCGGGCCGCCGGGCATGATGTTAAACGCGTTCTGAAGCGATACCGAGAGGGCTTCGAACTTTTTCGCGTCTATCGTCGAGAATGAGTACAGAAGCACAAAAAAACAGAGGACCAGCGTCACCATGTCCCCATACGTGGCCAGCCACAGAGGGGCGCCAGGCCCTCCGCCGCCGTTCGATTTCTTCTTGCGAGCCATGATCCGCCTACTCCTCTTCCTTGCCTTCGTCCAGGACCTTGCGCATCTTGGGAGGCAGGAACACCTTCAGCTTCTCCTCTACTATGCGCGGGTTTTCCCCCGCCTGGATTGAAAGTATGCCCTCCACCATGAGCTCCCGGCAGAGGATCTCCCTGCCGGAGTTCTGGTTGAGCTTCTTGCCTATGGGGATGGCCACCATGTTGGCCAGGACCGACCCGTAAAACGTGGTGACCAAGGCAACCGCCATGCCGGGACCCAGTGCCGATGGATCGTCCAGGTTGCCCAACATCTGTATCAGGCCGATCAGGGTTCCCAACATGCCGAAGGCGGGCCCCAGCTCCGCTATGGAGTCCAAGTAGCCCTTGTTCTCGCTGTGGCGCTCCTCCAGCAGGCCGATCTCCGTGTCGAGTATCGACTTCACCAGCTCGGGGTCCGTGCCGTCGACGACGAGCTGTATCGACTTGCGCATGAACTCGTCATCTAGCTGCCCCGCGTCCTCCTCCAGGGCGAGCAGTCCCTCCCTGCGGGCCTTCTCCGCGAAGCTAACGAGCGTCTGAATGAGGCCGATCATATCTATCTGTTCGCTCACGAACGCGTTCTTCAATATCTTGGGAAGAATCTTGGTCCTATCCAGGGGATTAGCGACCATCGCCGCGCCGAGAGTGCCTCCAAGGACTATGAGTATCGACGGAAGGTCGTAGAACGCCATGATGTCCCCGCCCATTATCATGCCCCAGGCGACGACTATTATAGAAAACGACAAACCAACTATAGACGCTAAATCCATCGGATAATCACCTCGTCGTGCCGCTCGGTCATTTCACATGCCCCTCCTGTCCGCGGACAATGGAAGGGCCAAAACTCTCCTCTTGAACGATTCTATCAGCGAAATGACGTCGGCCAGCCGTTCCCTCACAACGTATTTATGCCCATTCAACAGCGTTATGACCGTGTCCGGAGTCTCCTCCATGATCTCGATGTGATCGGAGTTGAGGGCGAACTTCTCCCCCTTCAGTTTTGTGAGCTCTATCACCACCGTCAACTCCCTCCGCGATTGGCCGCTTACGGTAAGATTATAATATAAAATATCGGACATCGACACGCTGGAGGATGACATAGACGCCATCCTCCAGCGAATGCGTTCAATTTAACGCTTCAGATTTATGAGTTCCTCCAGCACCTGGTCCGACGTCGTCACGACGCGGGTGTTCGCCTGGAAGCCCCTCTGAGCGCGGATCAAGTTGACGAACTCCTCGGAGAGGTCCACGTTCGACATCTCGAGCGCCCCTCCCACGATGTTTCCCGTTCCGCCGGATCCGGGGGTGGAATAGCTGGGCAGCCCGGAGTTGACGCTCTCCGCGAAGCACGAGTTGCCGGACTGGACCAAGCCCTGCTGATTGATGAACGTCGCCAGGACGAGCTGCGCTACGGGGAGGTTCTTCCCGTTGCTGTACGACCCCGTTACGACCCCCGTCTGAGAGACGTTCCAGTCGTTCAGTATGCCCATCTCGTAGCCGTCCTGAGAGTACATGGCCATTGACCCGCTTGAGCCGAACTGAGTCACGCCCCCTATCGGCTCGCTGGTATTGCCGTTTCGCCTCGCGTACTCCTGCCCCAGAAAATCCAAAGTGATCATGTTCGAACTGTAAGTCAGAGTGTCAGTGCCCCCAACGGAGCCCTGTCCGCCGCTGACGTTGAAATCAGCCACTACCTTTCCCGTCATTACGTTGTCGTATGCCGGATCCCCGACTATCTTCTCGACAACGCTCCAGTTGTAGACAGGGGCGGTCGTCGCCGTGGCGGCCGTGTTGGGGAGAGCGGGCGTCGGCTCGTAGTAGTACGTCCTCTTGAGCACTCCGTCGTCGCCGAAGACCAACGTCCCGGCGCCCTGGCCGTACTGGGGCTGCGCATTGCCGTCGGAATCCACGTAGTACGCGTACCAATCCCACTCCGCCTCCGCCCCCGTCGGCGGCGCCGCGTTCGGGTACGCCGGTTTGTCCAGCACCTTGCGGTACTTCACGATCATTGTGTACTCCGACCCGAGCGAGTCATATATGTTGAACTTAGTCTCCCAGTCGCCCGGAGAGTTTATCATGCTCTGCCCGAACGCGGTGATGCTCTCCTGCGTCGCGATCGCCCCGTCAGAGGGGCAGAGACCGTTCGCCAAGTTTATGTCAGTGAAAGCGCCGCATGATTTATTCCAAGCTATCACGCG
>JAISZL010000049.1 GCA_031269245.1 Synergistaceae bacterium
CGCGAGATATTCTCGGCGTTTGGGCTGCTCGAAACTCGATGACTATCCAAGTGCAACCCGGTATTCGGAATTATCGATTCGTTGCCTCTAGATATATTGTTCGACAATTTAAGATTTAAGATTGACGTAAGAACCGTTGCTGATAATATATAACTCGCGCGCTTAGTGTAAGCTATCTCCGCGCCTCGTATCTCCAGGGTTGTCGATTTTTTTGTATGCAGCTGCGCCGCTTGAGCTCGTGCGGAGATTTCATTCGTTACTTAACTTAAGGAGGAGAGTAGTACATGGGGACTCGCAAACCGGAGGATATTCGCACCATCGCCATTGCAGCGCATGGCGGCGCCGGCAAGACGTCGCTGATCGAGGCCATGTTGTTTGACAGCGGGGCTATTTCGAGAATGGGCCGCATCGATGACAAAAACACCGTCTCAGACTTCGATCCCGAGGAACAGAAAAGATCCATCTCCATCAACAGCTCCCTTTGCACGTTCGAATACAATGGCCGCACGATACACGCCATCGACACGCCGGGTTTCGCTGACTTCGTGGGCGAGCAGCGCAGCTCCATGCGAGTGACCGACGCGTCCCTCTTCGTAATCAACGGCAACTCCGGCGTGGAGGTGCAGACCTTGAAGTTATGGGACTTCTCCTCCGACTTCGGGAGTGCCGCGATGTTCTGCGTGAGCCGCCTTGACAAGGAGAACGCCGACTTCGACAGGGTGGTAGGCGATATCCAGAGGAGCCTGTCGAAGAACGCGCTCCCTCTCTGTCTTCCGATAGGCGCGGAGGCATCGTTCAAGGGCGTCGTCAACGTCCTGACCGGCAAGTCATACACGTACAAGGGCGACGGTTCGAAGGGTTTCTCCGAGGGCGACGTCCCGCCGGAGGTGCGCGACGCGGCGGCGTCGGCGCGCGAGGCGCTTATAGAGCGGATAGTCGAGGCGGACGACGACCTCATGACCCGTTACCTCGACGGGGAGGATCTCCCACAGTCCGACTTAGAGAGCGCGCTGCGGAAGGCGATAGCGGCCCGTATGCTGTTCCCGATCGTACCGTGCGCGAGTGTCTTGAATATAGGGGTTGTCCATCTGATGGACGCCATAGCCGATTACATGCCCTCGCCGCTCGACATGCCGCCCCGTAAGGCGATCCTAGGCACGGAGGAGGCCGAGATCGCGCCGGACGCGAGCGCGCCGTTCATGGCGCTCTGTTTCAAGGTGATGGTGGATCCATACGTCGGCAAACTCTCCTTCGTGAGGGTGTTCTCTGGCCACCTGACGAGCGACCAGATGATCTACAACGTGAACAAGAACGAGGAGGAACGGATCAGCTCGTTTCGCGTGCTCAGGGGCAAGGATGGAACGGAGAGCAAGGAGGTGACGACGGGGGACATAGTTGCCATTCCGAAGCTCGACAGCACGGTGGCGTGCGACACCTTGAGCGTCAAGGGCCAGTCGGCTGAGTTCACGCCCATCAAGTTCCCCAAACCGGTCTACAGCGTGGCGGTCTCGCCGAAGAGCCGCGCCGACGAGGACAAGCTCGGCAACGCGATACGCAAGATACTGGACGAGGACAGGACGCTTGACTTCTTAAAGCACCCCGAGACCAACGACTCCATCCTCTCCGGTATGGGCGACATGCACCTGGACATAGCCCTGTCGCGCATCAAGGACCGCTACAAGGTGGACCTCGAGACCAGCACGCCGCGCGTCCCGTACAGGGAGACGATAAAGAAGACGTCCGAGGCCCAGGGCAAGTACAAGAAGCAGACCGGCGGCCGCGGCCAGTACGGCGACGTCCACTTCAGGCTGTCCCCTCGTGAGAAGGGTTCCGGCGTGAGCTTCGAGGACAAGGTCGTGGGAGGCGTAGTGCCGAAGAACTTCATACCCGCGGCCGAGAAGGGTCTGCGCGAGGCTGCGGCGAAGGGCGTACTGGCCGGGTATCCAGCCGTCGACTTCAACTGCGCGATATTCGACGGATCGTACCACGACGTCGACTCGTCCGAGATGGCGTTCAAGATCGCGGCGTCGATGGCGTTCAAAAAGGCGTTTGTCGAGGCGTCGCCCATCCTGATGGAGCCGATAATGAACGTCGCGGTCACAGTGCCGGAGGAGTATGTCGGGGACGTGATGGGCGACTTCAACAGCAGGAGGGGCCGCATAATGGGCATAGACCCCGACGGCAAGATGCAGATCGTCAAAGCGCAGTGTCCGCAGGCCGAGACGTTCCGCTACGCCATAATCCTCCGCTCGATGACCTCCGGCAGGGGCAGCTTCACGATGGAGTTCTCCCACTACGACGAGGTGCCGGCTGAGATAGCGAAGAAGATAATCGAGGCGGCCGAGCGCGAGCGCCACGAGGAGGAGGATTAGGAAAACACTGATTTAAGAGGGTCCTCGTCGGCGATGTGATTTCGGTCGCGTGTGTGATTGGGTTTTCCCCGTGCAAGAGGCACGATCCGCCGACGTGACAGGCTGTGCCCGCTTTCGTACCAAACGCTGAAAAGCCCGATGCGGGCGGCATCCGCATCGGGCTTTTCAGGCATTTCGTGTTATTTAGGTAAAATACCCTGTTGATGAGGGTTATGGGGTGTACGCGTTTCCGGCGCGTGCCTTCGGGCGTCCGATTTCAAATTGGCGTCACGCGGCGACGTTTTTCTTGCCGGCCGCCGCCGGGTTCTTGTTCTCCAGCATCCGCTGGTTCGCCAGGTTCAACAGCTCGTCCAGGCATTGGCTGTCGCTGTCGTAGCCGAACTCGGTGTTTTGCGCTATGCCGCAACTGAACGAAATTTTTTCCGCGATGGCCGGTGTCTTGCTCATCACCAAGTGGCTCTTGGCCTTTGCCATGCGCCGCGCGGCGACGTTTTTGTCGCACCTGGGGAAGACTATCACGAACTTGTCCCCCCATATGCGCCCTAGGACGTCGTTTCCGCGTATGTACGTACGGAGCGCCCTGACTATGTTGCCAAGCACCATGTCCCCCGCGCTGTGGCCGTAGTTCTCGTTCATGAATTTCAGCCTGTCCACGTTGATGAAGGCTATGGATACCGGCGCGTTTTCAGCGTGCGCGTCCGCTAGCACGCGGCGCATCTTGGTGAACAGCGCGTTTCTGTTGAGCGTGCCGGTGAGCGGGTCAATAGCGCTGAAGTACTCCAGCTGCTCCTGGGTCATGTGGTTCTCCGTGGTGTCCAGGGCCAGCTCTATACGCGCTTTGCGCCCGAGCTCCCACTCGATGACGCCGTCGTATATGACGAGCGACCGGTCCCAGCTCACGTCGCGGAGATTGATGGATATGGGCCTTATATTCCCGTCATCCCCGTCGTCACTCAGGAAGCGTATCGGGAGCATCCCGTTTTCCTCCGGGGTCGCGCTGCCACGCGTCATTCCATCGGCGCCATCCTCACGGCTCAGCCTCGATCTCGTCAAGTCGTCGCACCACAGCGCGTTGTTGGTCTCTATGTCGATCGCGAGCGCGTTGAAGCCCGAACGGCTCAGGAGACACTTGGTCAGCCAGCCCATGTCGCGGAAGGGCTCGCCGCGCTCCGCTAAGCGCATCGTTTTGACGTAGCCCGACATCATTTTGCAGAGGTTCCACAGCATGATGATCTCGTCCGGCGACCACTCTCTCCGCTTCGAATCGTCAAAGCCCATGAAGCCGTCGATCGTGCCATCGTCGTCCATTATGGGCATGACGAGGATAGCCCCCACACCGAAGCTGGCCAGGGGTTCCTGAATGTCGTAGGGGACCTGGTCGATGCCGGACGCCGCAACCATGCCGTCTCTCTTGAACAGGCAGGAGACGCTTTTGACCATGGCCGCCACCTCCTCGCCGGGGAAAAAGGCGCTTGAGGAGACCGTCCCGTCCTCGATCCGCTCGTGGACCAGGTCGTACCTCGTGCCGTTCCTCACGAACGCGTAAGCCCTCCTCACCTCGAAGTGGCGTGCCGCCGTTTCGAGGGCCATGGCGTATCCGTGTATGTCCCCTATGTTTGACATGATGTGGGAGACGCACTTGTTGAGCAGTTTGAACAGGCTTGGTGTGATGACGCAGGAGTTCTTGCCCTTCAGCCAGTTCTTTATGTTATTGTTTTCGCTGTCCTCCGCTCGTATAGTCTCCCCGACGTGGACGAAGCGGCCGAGGTTTTTGCTGAGCTGGTCCGCCGGCATGGGCTTGCTGAAGAAATAGCCTTGAATGTAGTCGGCGCCGCTGCTCCTCATTATCTCCAACTGCTCGTTAGTCTCGACGCCCTCCGCTATCAGGGCCATGTTGTTCGCGTGAGATATCTCGGAAATTATGCGGAAGAAGTGCCGCATATAGCTGTCCTCCTCCGCCCATTTCATGAACTCGCCCTCGGTCTTGACGAAGTTGAGGGGGAGGCCCTTCAAGTTCCTGAACGTCGCGTATCCAGTGCCGAAGTCGTCCAGAGCTATTTTTATGCCGTATCCTCTGAGGCGCTCTATGGCGGATATGGTAAAGCTGTTGAAGGTGAGCTCCGCGCTCTCCGTGACCTCCAGGTTTAGGTTTTTGCCGGAGAATCCGCTGCGCTCCAGCAGACCGATGACGTCCTCCGCGAACTTCTCCTCCATCAGTTGGAGGGGGGACATGTTGACCGACAGGAAGAACTCCTCGATGTTGACCAGCCCGAGCTTTTTGCAGTGCTTCACGGCGGTCTCCAGCACCCACAGGCCCATCTCCGGCATCAACCCGAGGCTCTCCGCCTTAGGTATGAAGTCAGCGGGCGAGACGACGCCGAATTCGGGGCTGGTCCACCTGCAGAGTGCCTCCACGCCCCGCCACGTCCCGGACGAGATCTCCACGATCGGCTGATAGTGCACATCGAAGCCCGTCATGCCGTTGCTGACGCAGTTTTTCAAGCTGAGCTCGAACCTGAGGTGCTCCTTCTTGAGGTTGCGCATCTCCTCGTCGTACACCACTATGTCGTCGCTCTTGCGGGCGGTGTAGAGCGTGCCGCTGATAAGGCCCAGTATATCGTCCGGCCGGATCTCCTCCTTTGTGGCGAAGATGACCGAAATGGCGACGCCGCAGAAGTAGGATATCGTCTGCCCGTTCACGCCGATGTGCCACGGTTTCTCGAAGCGGCGGCGGATGTCGCCGGCTATCCCCATTATCGTGTTTTGGTCCGCTCCCGTCACCATGAAGCTGAACTCACCCTTGTCTATACTGTAGAAGGCGGTGTTCGGGTAAGCGCGTTCGCGCTGCCATTTCAGTATGGATATCAGGAGGTCCTCGCACGCGCTTCTGCCGTACGCGTCGCTGAATCTGCGGAGCCCCGACACCGCGAAGGATATGAAATCCACCCTCTCGCTGTTTCCCCCGCCCATGAACTCCGACGCGTCTATTTCATAGAAAAAGCATCCGTCCGCGGCGACCGGCGGCGGGTTCCCCGGCGCTTCCGAGGAGGAGAGCCTCTGAAAGTCCTGAACCAGCTTCTGCCCGTTGGGCAGACCCGTCCACGAGTCGTAGAACGCGAGCTTGGACAGCTCCTGGCGAAGATCTATCTCCTTCGTCACGTCTATCACCGTCGCCACGTGGGCGAGCCGGCCACCGCCCCACTCCATCGCCTGGTTTGTGCATTGTGCCCACATTTTGAAACGCCTGTTGAACGTCGTCCACGTGATTGGGGGAGCAGGTGTCCCTCCGGCATCGAGCAGCTTGTGTCTCGGACAGAGAGGGCAGAACGTGTTCGAGCCGGGATTGTTCAGCGTCCAGCACTGCTTGCCGAGCAGTTCCTTCCGGGGGCGCCCAACCATCTCGCAGTATCGCTTGTTCACCTGCAGTATCTCGCCTGTGTGGTAGTCTGTCACGTACATCGCCACGACGCTCGAGTCCACGAACGCGCGAAGCACCCTGTCGTTTATGCTCATCTGCTTGGTTATACAGCGCAGATCTCTTTCCCTGTCCCCGAGTTTTACGCTGGATCGCGCGGCCGCCAGCATTATGCCGTTGAGGGCCTGGAGCAGCGAGAATATTTGGCCGAACGCCTCGCACGGGAGCCCGTGAGGACGCGCATCGCCGCACTCGCCGTCCATGCCGTTCCTCCCGATGATCCAACTGCCGAGGTAGGCACCGTCAAGCGCTATGGGAACAGAGGCGAGCGCGGAGCCAGGTTCGCCCTGGAGGATTCTTGGCGCCTGGTCCCTTTCGTCGGCCCGTACGATGTCGCCAATGGTTTCGCAACCGGAGCCCAGCTCACTTGGGCGCACGAACATGCCGAAGTGGCGCCCGCCGCCCGGCACGCTGGGCACGGTGATGAGAACGGCCTCGGGGTCAACGATTACCGCCCATACCCCCATGGTCGCCGAGAAGTTGTCCTGCAGGCTCTGAATATGCCCGAGATCCATACAGTCCGCCAACTTGATTCTGTTCGACATGATAAGAGTCACCTCGCAGACGTTTGAGCGTAGAGAATATTTTATATATTGCATCTTAGTTATGAGTAAAAAAATATTTAGAGTACTAATACGAAGGGATATTTGCGTTTTTTAACAATTATTTGATAAGTAACAATGCCGTATGGTCACTAAAATTTTTAACTTTAGGCCCCTGATTGTGAATCATACCAATTCGCGGTCGATAGGTTGTGTTCGATGCGGTTTTAGCGGTTATCTAAACATTTTTTAACGCTTCACCCTTCAGGTCTTTGATTTCAAATTGGTATTAGTATCGGAGCCGCGCGGCACCGGGGTTCGGCGCAAAAAAACGGGAGAGGGCGCGAGCCTGTCTCCCGGCCAGGTGCGATCCTGCCGCCAAACCGACGAACTGGGGCTAACCATGCACCGATAGTATGAGGAAGAGTTTTCCGTCTTTTACCTTGAAGGGGAGTGTGAAGCTCTTGACCTCGGATTTTTTCGCAGGTATCGCCTTGATGTTTTCGCCCGACAGCATCTGGGGCGGGGTTATGTCGAGTCCGGGTATGTTCGCCTTTATCAACGCCTGTCCGCTTATCATGTTCGTGAGTTCTCCCAGCACGCTCATCGACATGGGATCCTCCGCGTCGGCCTTGACCATGCCGCCTGTGAACGCGGATACGTAAGCCTCGAAGGCGTTCATGTCCGCCATGAGCGCCGCCGTACTGTGGACGCTGCCGCCGACTATCCCTATCAAAGCCGCGACCCTGCTTCCGGGCGCGTTGACCCCTGTGGCTATCTCGGACTTGACGAACTCGGCCGCCAGGCCTACGGTTTGGCTGACGCTGATGAGCGCCCCTGTATATGAATTCACCAGAATTGAAAGCAAATTTGCCGTATTTGAGGACATCGATCGTTGCACCTCCCCTAAACTCCGACTCGAGCACCGTTGCGCCAAAAGTCGTAGGAATCATTTTAACATCATTCGCGGGTAAAATGCTAGCAGATCGCCCGCGCAAAAATATGAACCGTCATCGCAGTCCCAAGCCCCTTTTCAGGATTGTCCAAGCCGCCAAATCGTCGACGGGGCGCGGCGGTGTCATGAGTGAGACCGGGATCAGGCGGCTTAGTCCCGTTCTAGGGTGGAGCGCCCAGTACAGCTTCCTCCCCTCCAAGGTGGTGTTGCGCTCGTCCACTATCACGAGAACGATTTCAGCCCTCGCTATCGGTTCCATGTACGAGCGGTGTCCCGTCCCTCCGCCGAGATACGCCGTATGGATTCGCGAGGTTTTCATGGCGCTTCCCTCCACGCCCCACCGGGAGATGCCGCTCATATCTCCCGACGCCATGCACGACACAGCCAGCGCCATCCTATCGCGCGGAATGATAGCGGAGAACAGCAACTCCGCGGCGCTCCCCACAGCCAGGCCGAATTTCTCGCGGCCCGGGTCGATCCCGCAACACGCCGCGGCGGTCATTTGTCGTTCAGCGTCGAGGCCCATCTCGGGTACATCCAGAGCCACTGCCCAGGGTTTTCGCGTATCCAGCCGGATATTACCTCGTTGCACCTGTCCGCCGCGTATTGCAGGTCCTCCCCGAACGGTCTGCCATTCGGTCCCTCCAGCGGAGGCTCCACAGTCATGGTCATGTGGACGCCATCGGAGTTCCTCACTATGTGGGTGGGCACCACCGGGCAGCCGAACTTCCTCGCCAGCTTTATCGGGCCGACCGGGGTGCTCGCTGGCTGGCCTAGGAATGGCGATATCACGCCCGTGTCCCTGGCGTCCTGGTCCAACAGCACAGCCAGTATTCCCCCTTTTTTGAGGCACTCTATCGATCCTCGCAGGTCAAGCCCCTTGCCCAGCGGGGTGACCCCCGCCCTCATTCTCGTATCCGATATCGCCCTCGTGATCCTGTCGTCCCGCTGTTTAGCCCCTATAGCGTGTATGGGCATACCACGACGCGCCAGGAGCGCCGCGGCGTACTCCCACTGACCAATATGCGCTGAGAGGAGTATGACCCCGCGCCCAAGCTCCATCGCCCGTCTTATGTTCTCCTCGCCCCGAATCTCAATGAGCTCGTCGAGGCGCTGGCACATCTTGGGCAGCCTTATGAACTCGGCCAGTGCCCTGCCGAAGTGGGAGTAGGCCTTCGATACTATCTCCCTGGCGGCGGGTTCCGGAACCCCCAGCACCCTCGCGCAGCGAGCCGTGGCCTTGGCCGCCCTGCGGGGTGAAAAATTTTTTACCGTTCTCCCCAGAAGATCGCCCAGCGCAAGCGCGCCGGCGTGTGGCAGTTTGTCGCACAGGCGCGTGAACAGCCGCAACGCCGTCCAGATAAGCGGCTGCCTTCTCACTCAGGCCGCTCGATGCCGAGCGCCCTCTCCGCTGCGCTTACCGCGTGTCTCAGGACCTTGATCCTTGCGTACAGCTTGTCGTTGGCCTCGACTATAGTCCAGGGGGCGTATGTCGTGCTGGTGCGAAGCAGCATCTCCTCGGCCGCTTCCTCATATGACTGCCACTTATCGCGGTTTCTCCAGTCCTCCTCGGTTATCTTCCAGTTCTTCTCCGGGTTTTGCTGACGCTCCCTGAAGCGTGCCATCTGCTCGTCCTCGCCGACCTGCAGCCAGAACTTCGCGATTATGGCGCCGTAGCCGCGCCACTGCGCCTCCATCTCGTTGATCTCGCCGTATGCCCTGCGCCATTCGTCCTCCCGCGCGAAGCCCTCGACACGCTCCACCAGCACCCTGCCGTACCAGCTTCGGTCGTAGATGCCTATGTGCCCCGCCTTGGGGAAGGCGGTCCAGAAGCGCCACAGGTAGTGGTGCGACCTCTCCCAGTCGTTCGGCGCGGCAGTGGGGGATACCTGATAACCCCTTGGGTCCAGTTTTTGCGTCAGGCGCTTGATGCACCCGCCCTTACCCGATGCGTCCTGCCCCTCGAACGCGATCACCATTGGTCTGCGAACCTTGTAGAGTTGGTACTGCAGGTCCCGCAGCCTGCTCTGGAGCTTGGGCAGTTTCGCGTCGTATTCGGCCTGGCACAGCTTCTTCCCCATGTCGAGGTTTTTCAGGACCGACGGGGACAGCGTTGACTTCGCCAGGATCGATATCTCGTCCTGCCCGTCCCGCGGACCGTCCGCCTCCTGAAGGGTCTCTTTCAGCGCCGCGGATTCCAGCTCATCCAGCTTTTTTTCTATCATGCCCGTGACCGCGGCCAGTATCTTCACGGTGGCGTGCCGCCTGTCGTGTGATTCGACGAGCGTCCACGGCGCGTATGCCCTGTCCGTGAGCTGTATCATCTCGTCTAGCTTTTTCGCCTTGGCGTCGTAGTTCTCGTTCTCGCGCCACTCCCTCTCGTTGACGCGCCACGTCGACGAGAGGTCCGAGTCCATCTTCTTCAGGCGCAGCTTCTGCTCGTGCTTCGATATGTGGAGGAAGAACTTGATGATGACGCAGCCGTCCTGCGCGAGCTGTCTCTCGAACGACGATATGCCGTCGCAAATCTCGCCCATTCGCCCCTGGCCTGAGGGCTGCTCGTCCATCGCCGCCCTGTACCAGCTGTGGCTGAAGATCCCGATGCTCCCGCGCGGCGGCGTGATGTCCCAGAAGCGCCTCATCGGAGGCCAGTACACGTTCTGGCTGTCCTCGCTTTCGGAGTGGACGTAGTGGACTCTGAAGCCGCGGGGGTCGAGCGGAAGTATGAGTTCGTTCGTCAGCGTGCCCTTGCCGGACGCCTCCCACCCCTCGAACACGATGATGATGGGGACGTTCGCGGCGCGGGCTCGGCGCTGCAGCTCGCCCAGCTTCTCCCGCAACGGCGGCGCGGTCTTCCTGTACTCGTCCTTGCCCAGCTTGCGTGACAGATCAATCTTTTCGAGCATGTCGCCTCACCCACCTGAAATTTTTTGTCTTTGTTCATGCCCTGCATGTCGTGATTATATACCCTATCCACAATTTTTAGGCGGGGATGTCTGAAGCGCGTAAGCGCGTAAACATTGCGGCGGCGGCGCGCGGGCCGGGGAAATTTTTCGGTTCGTGAGTTTTAAAAAAGAAATGTTGTGTTAAAATAATCAAACATTGATTGAAGTTTCGCAATGGATTTTGGGGGTTACCCTGGCTCGTCCGGCTTGAATTACACGCGGCGCGTCGGGCAGGTATCGGCAAAGGCGGGGGTGTCTTTGGGGAGATCTTTCAGTGGGAGAATAATTTATCTTGACGCCCAAGCCGGAATATCCGGCGACATGTTCCTTGGGGCAATGACCGACATAGCGGGCCAGTTGGACCCCGGCTTCGACCTGGGAGTGTTGCTCGGGAGGATATCGGTCGGCGAGTGGGACCTGTCGGTGACGCGCGAGCGGCGGGCGTCGTTGAGCGGCCTCAAAGTCGGGGTCAGCGCGCGCGGTTGCGGGGAGCGCCATCACAGGACTCTTTCCGACATATGTTGCATCCTGGCGGAGAGCGGCATATCGCGTGAGGTTGGCGTTCGCGCGCGGGACGCGTTCGCGCTGCTCGCCGAGGCCGAGGGCGCGGTGCACGGCGTCCCGCCCGAGGAGGTGACGTTCCACGAGGTGGGGGCGGTCGACTCCATAGTCGACGTCGTGGGCGCCATGCTCCTCATGGAGAACCTCGGGTGGCCGCTAATCCTGTCGTCTCCAGTCAATGTCGGGTCCGGCACGGTCAAGTGCGCCCACGGCGTCCTCCCCGTCCCGGCGCCCGCCGCGGCCGTGTTGCTGGAGGGGTTCGAGGTATACTCCGCGGGCGCGCCGGTGGAGAGGACGACGCCGACGGGTGCGTTGCTGCTCAAGGTTCTGGTCGGTCCCGACGGGGTTCGGGACATGCCCCCGGGAAGGCTCGCCGCTATAGGAATGGGGCTGGGCGGGAGGGACACGCCGGATATGCCGAACGTCCTTCGCGCCATGCTCGTTGAGCCCTCGGGCGCGGGCAACCCGTCAGAGCGCTTCGCCCGCGACTCCGTCTCCCTGCTGGAGTCGAACATAGACGACATGAACCCGCAGGACTTCAGCCTGGCTGTGGAGAGGCTCTTCGCCGAAGGCGCGCTCGACGTCTGGTGCGAGAACATACTGATGAAGAAGGGACGTCCCGCTGTTAAGCTCTGCTGCCTCGCGAGGGTGGGGGAGGAGGAGGGGATGGCCGAGATCATGCTGAGGGAGACGACGACCATCGGAGTCCGAGTGGCGCGGACCGGCCGATTCACCCTCCGGCGCGCGTCCGGTGAGCTTCACGCGTCGTGCGGCGTCGTGCGTTTCAAGAGCGTATCGCTGGACGGAAAGACGCTCCGGCGCACGTTCGAGTACGACGACCTGCTCGGCATCGCTCGCGCCAAAAATATGCCGCTGCATGAAATAAGGAGGATAATAGCGCGCGACGCGGAGGGGGATATGTAAGCCGCCAGAAAAATTCCCAAAAAACACTTGATTTTGCTTAAATATCATGATAAACTTACAAAAGTTCATTGCTTGATTATTTTATGTATAGTTTTATGCCTATTAAGCACAAAATCTCGCGCAAAAGTCCGTTTATTTTCTTGAGGAGGAGAAAACAATGGGGTCAAATTCCAACGACGCAACATTCAGCGAGAGAAGCTACCCGCGCGTGAGGGACATCTTCGGGTCACTCGTCTTCGATAGGAGGGCGATGAAGGACCACCTCCCGAAGAACGTGTTCAACAACCTGGAGGAAGCCATGTCCGGGAGGAAGCCCCTCGACCAGGCCGACGCCGACATAGTGGCTATGGCGATGAAGGATTGGGCCATCGCCAACGGGGCTACGCACTGGACTCACTGGTTTCACCCCCTGACGGAGCTGACCGCCGAGAAGCACCAGGCGTTCACGCTCCCGACTGAGGACGGCTCCCCGCTCGAGACGTTCCGAGGCTCCGACCTGAGGCAGGGGGAGCCCGACGCGTCGTCATTCCCGTCCGCCGGCAGGCGCTCCACGTTCGAGGCCAGGGGCTACAGCGCGTGGGACATGAGCAGCAACGCGTTCATAGTCAAGAGCCCGAAGGGCGGAACGCTCTGCATACCGTCGGTGTTCCTCTCGTTCGACGGGACTCCGCTCGACCTCAAGACGGGGTTGCTGCGAGCGCTGGACTCCATAGAGACGCAGTCCCTGAAGCTCCTGCGGCTATTCGGCCAGAGGGGCGTTAAGTACGTCCGCATGACGGTGGGCGCGGAGCAGGAGTATTTCCTCCTCGACAGGCCCCGGGCACAGCAGCGCCCCGACATACGTTTCTGCGGCAAGACCCTGATCGGCGCGCAGCCCGCCAAGGACCAGAAGCTCGACCATCACTACTTCGGGGCGATCCCCCCCAGGGTACTGGCGTACATGGAGGACGTCGAGCGCGACCTTTCGAGGCTGGGCATAGCGATAGCTACGCGCCACAACGAGGTGGCCCGCTGCCAGTTCGAGTTCGCGCCGCTCTTCGCGGAGGCGAACATCGCTTGTGACCAGAACCAGATGATCATGGAGACGATGCGCAAGCTCGCGCGCAAGCACGAGCTGAGGCTCCTCTTCCACGAGAAGCCGTTCGACCACATGAACGGGAGCGGCAAGCACGTCAACTTCTCGATGATGGACAGCGAGGGCCGCAACCTCCTCAAGCCGTCGACGAACCACAGGAAGAACATCGTCTTTCTTACGTTCCTCGCCTCGTTCGTGTACGGCATGTCGAAGCATTTCACCCTGCTGCACTCCGTCAACGCGACCGCCGGCAACATGTATCGCCTCGGCGGACACGAAGCGCCCCCGGCCATCCTGAGCGTCTACCTCGGGGAGGCCCTGACCAGGATGTTCAAGGAGCTGGAGCGGGGCTCGGCGGAGTTCAAGAGGAAACCAGCCATAGACCTTGGCGTGGCGAAGCTGGCGCAGATAAACGCTCACGACAGCGACCGCAACAGGACGTCTCCCGTCGCGTTCACCGGTGATAAGTTCGAGTTCCGCGTTCCGGGCTCATCGCAAGCGCTGGCTCTGCCGGTCACGGCCGTCGCCTCCGTCTGGAGCTGGGGGATCAAGAGGGTCACGGAGATGATGGAATCTCGCGTCGAGAAGTCCGCTGACCCGCTGGACGCGGCGCTGGAGGTGGTGGTCGACGTGATGAGGCGATCCGAGAAGATACTCTTCGAGGGCGACGCTTACACAGAGGAATGGAGGGCGGAGGCCGACAAGAGGGGGCTCATCAGGTCCAACACCACGCCCGAGGCCATAGACCTCATGCTGGAGCCGGACACGATAGAGCTGCTCGAGGAACTGGGCGTATACAAGAAGAACGAGATAGAGGGGATACACGATATCCGCATGGAGTCGTTCTGCACCGCGATAGAGGTGGAGCTGGCGCTCATGTTCGACATGCTCTACGAGGGAGTGCTGCCCGCCATATCGCGCCAGATCGTGCTGGAGAAGAGCTCGCTGTCGGCGCTCGACGGCATGGACTTTCCGGAGGGGAAGGAGTGGAGCGAGTTCATCAGGACGCTGGGCCGCGCCAAGGCCGCTCTGCTGAAGGACGCGGAGCTCCTGGCGAAGACCAAGGCCCGCCTCGGCGAGCTGCCCACGAGGGAGCGAGCCGATGTCATAGTGAACGAGGTGGTCCCGCTGATGCGCGACGTGCGCGGGAAATGCGACGAGGTGGAGCTCCTGATAGCCGCCGACATCTGGCCATACCCGATCTACAGAAACCTCCTCTCCCTCTCGATGTGACGCGCGGCCAGCGCGGAAAAAACAGCGGGGGCGCCCAGTGCGGGCGTCCCCGAGACACTCGAATAAAATCCAAGCGCCGAACTGGCTATTTTATCTATCTTAGCTGGAGCGCTCGGATTATTTCAATAACCAGTAGTTGATCAACACGGCCGTGGTATTGGAGGAAGCGGCATTGACGCCGGTTGATTTTGTGGTAATATAGCAAAATCGCCTGCGTGAAAACTATAATGATAAAATGATCATTCCACTCAGGTTTTATATCGCAAAACCCCATACACTAATCCTTTGAACGGTCACTCGCACATCTTCACCCATGTTCGTGTCCCAGGAGTTGAGGATTTTTGTCCGGGATGCGAACATAGGGAGGGCTAAATGACAATAGAATCGGAAACAAAAGAGACATCCGTGCGCTTTGAGGACTTCAATCTGCGCCCGGAACTGCTGAAAGCCATCGCCCGCAAGGGATTCGAGTCGCCGATGCCGGTGCAGGTCCGCATTTTGGAGGACAGCGCGCTGACGGAAGGCGACCTCATCGTGCAAGCAAGGACGGGTTCAGGAAAGACCCTCGCGTTTGCCCTTCCCATCTACAACAGCATGGAGCAAGTCACACGCGAGCCGCAGGTGCTCGTGCTCTCCCCGACTAGGGAACTGGCACAGCAGACCGCGCGCGAGTTTTCGTGGCTCGGCGTGGAGATGGGCGCGCGCGTCGCCACGCTCGTCGGTGGCATGGACATGGAGCGCCAGATACGCGCTCTCAAGGACGGCGCGACGGTGGTCGTTGGCACCCCAGGGCGGGTGCTCGACCACATCCGCAGGGGCTCGTTCGCGTCGGGCGGCGTTAAAGCGCTCGTTCTGGACGAGGGTGACCACATGCTGGACATGGGTTTCCGCGACGAGCTGGAGGCCATAATGAGCGGCATGGACAACCTGGAGCGGACGTGGCTGTTCTCGGCGACGATGCCGCCCGACGTGGCGTCGCTCGCCAGGCGTTATCTCGACGCGCCCCGCAAGATATCGCTCGTCTCCGACATAACCCTTCACGACGACATAATGCAGAAGACCTACATAATCCCCGCGCGCAAGCGGTTCGAGGGGCTGGCTAACGTGCTGCTCTGGGAGAACCCGTCCCGCACTCTGCTCTTTTGCGGCACGAAGATCGAGACGCAGGAGATATCGGACAGGCTCTGCGACGAGGGCTTCAAGGCCTGCGCCATACACGGAGACATGAGCCAGAGGGAGAGGAACGCGGCGCTTTCCGCCCTTCGAGGGGGGCGCGTCGCCATATTGGTGGCCACCAACGTCGCGGCGCGCGGGTTGGATATAGACGGCGTGAGCCACGTGGTGCAGTTCGGGCTCCCGGGGGACCTGGAGACGTTCGTGCATCGCAGCGGCCGCACCGGCCGCGCGGGTCACGAGGGAGCGAACCTCGCCCTTCTGACAAGCAGGGAGGCTCGCCAATTCAAGCACATGGTGCACGGCTCCAACCTCAAGATGCAGATAATACCCGCGCCCGACGCGGCGGAGATAGAGGGCCAGTCCAAGGTTCGCTTCGAGAAGCTCTTGATCGAGCACTCCTTGGCGGGCGACGAGTATCGCGCGTGGGCCGAGGAGATACTGAAGGGCGACGACGCCGGGCCGATGGTGGCCGGACTTCTCGCCAAGGCATACGGTGACCAGCCGCAGGGTTACTCGATCTGCGCCGACGTGGAGGCGGAGATGAACCGCGACAAGAATCGCGGTGACTCGCGCTCAGGATCGGCACCTGGAGGCAGGTTCGGGCACCCGTCCGATGGACGCGCGCGTCCTGGCATGGAGGGCGGCGTCCAGATTCAACTGGGTGAGGGCCGCAACGACGGCTGGGAAGTAGGCGCTCTGCTCGGTGCCATCTGCAGGGCCATGGGCATAAGCAGGGACGACGTCGGCAACATCAGACTGCGTGAAAGTTCCGCGTCCGTGGAGCTGTCCGCGAAGGCCGCTGAGATGCTCGAGTCTCGCAAGTCGCGTCTCTCCAAGGAGGGCTTGGCTATCTCCGCGATCAGGGCTATGCCTCAGGGTCCGCGAGAGGGCGGCGACCATCGTGCCCGCGACGGGCGCAGGAGGTCTGACCGCTTCGACAGGCGCGGATCGTCGAGGGGCAGAGGTGTCGAGTCCGAGCCATCAAGGAGCAGAAGGCACGGCTGAGGAGCCAAAACTGGTTTTAAGAAAACGCTGGTTTATTGTTAAGGGCCTAAAGGGTAAGAGTTCAAATCACTCCGAAACCCGCGTCCTAAAACGATAAAATGTCGTGTTGGCGATTTAATCGGCGTTTCCTTAATTTCGATTTCATGCCCTGTTGGGCGGCGTTGGCTGTGCTCGGCGTTTTTTATGAGCACGTGGTCTCTTTTTCCTTTTTTCCGACGGAATCACTATGCCGGAAATTATCACCCCGCATTCTGATGGCTCCGGCGCCCTTGAAAAGCCGCAACGCAGCGTTAAGGGCGCCGGAGCCATATGTCCGGAGTCGAGGATCAGCTCCTCTATGTAGAGATGTTTCACGCTCGACACGCAGTCGTTGATGGCGTAGACGATTGATTCGATTTGCGATCCTCCGCTCAGGCGCGACGCTATTTGCGCGGGAGAGCTCACCGCCAGCGTCACGAAATCGGGTTCGCACGAGTTGTTCCGGCAGGATATCAGGCGCCGTTCGAGCGTGTCTAGACCGCGCGCGCTGAAATTCGCCGCGTGGCGGAATCCGGCGTTTATTTCCCCTGAGAGGTCCTTCAGCAGGCGGTAAACCGCCGCGTAGATCTCCATATAGAGCGTGCCGCCAATCGTTTCGGAGCTCATCGTCTCGAAGCTGACGCGACTTGAGCGCGGTTCCCGCCACTCAGGCGCGAACGTTTTCGCGAAATTGAGAAGTTCGCCCAGCATCCTCTCGATCAAAAACTCCCCTCCGGCGTCCTTGGGCGCGCTGGATATGTCGAGCCGAACGAACGGGCTCAAATCAAGATCCCTCAAAAGGGAGAGCGTCCTCCCGCATTCCCGGCTCATTCTCACTCCGCCCGCCGCTTTGCCGAACGACGCTTGAAAATATACGAGCCCTCCCCCCATTCTCCCCATCGCCGCGCCCGACGACTCTCCTCGGACGATGCGTCGGGCGGCGTCGGGCAATCGGCGTATCTCCAAAAACTTGAGGGGCGGATTCAATACAGTATCCATTTTTCTGCCCTTGCCGGCATCGACTGTCCCTACGCAATAAAACGCCGGGTTGCAGCTCCTCATATTCATGCCGTTCCCCTCCCTTCGCCAAAAAATCACCAATCCTTATTCCCTCGGTTGTTTTGTGATTATAAGGGACGAGAGGGATAAGTGAAGACTGGTAATACTAATAGCTCTTTTCAGAGAATATGCATTATGGTCTAGGCTGAAGGAGGAATTCGCTATTATTATGCGGGGAGAGCAGGTATGTGCGGATACGAGTCGAATACGTGTCTCATGGGATTATGATCACCGCCGGCAAATTGTTTTTAAGCTTTTGATCTGGTTTATGGCAGCATCTTTCGCGCGGTTCGGTGTTGAAACCGGGAAGGGGCCTCCAGCGGTTTCAAAACGATGAAATACCCAAAAATAAGAGTTTCCCGCATTATGAGCCTGTCAAGAATCCATAAATTTCTTTATAATAACAAACCATAGCAAATAAGCCTTTTCCATAAAAAACTCACAAGGAGGCCTGGAGACATGAATGTTTCGGAATTTGCAGGACGTCCCGCGCCGCAGGAGATGCTCGTATCCGTTCCAAGACTCGTGTCTGCGTATTACACGAACGCCCCTGACTCGGAGGATCCCAGCAGCTTGGTCTCGTTCGGGACTTCCGGGCACAGGGGGTCGTCGTTCAAAAACACCTTCACGGAGACCCACATACTCGCTATATGCCAGGCGATAGCCGAGGTACGCAAGAAGAACGGAGTCACCGGTCCTCTATTCATCGGCATGGATACCCACGCCCTCTCGGAGCCGGCCATGCGCACAGCTATTGAAGTGTTCGCGGCGAACGGCATCGAGATAATGATCCAGGAAGGTTTCGGCTTCACCCCGACTCCGGTGATATCACACGCGATACTCGGATGGAACAGGGAGCATCCCGACGCGCCTTCCGACGGCGTTGTGATCACCCCGTCGCACAACCCCCCGGAGGACGGCGGGATAAAATACAACCCCCCGTCCGGCGGGCCGGCGTCGCCGGAGATAACGCAGGTCATTCAGAAGCGTGCCAACGCGTTGATCGCGAAAAACAACAAGGAGGTGAAGCGGTTGCCGCTGCGACGCGCGCTTGATTCTCCGACGACCAGGTTCGTTGACTACGTGATCCCCTACGTCTCCGACCTTCGCAACGTCATAGACATGAAAGCCATAGCCCGAGCCAAGATACGCATAGGCGTGGACCCGATGGGCGGGTCTGGCATAGCGTTCTGGGGGCCGATCGCCGATATGTACGGGCTGGACCTCCACGTCGTGAATGACCGCGTCGACCCGACATTTTCGTTCATGTCCGTCGACTGGGACGGCAAGATCCGTATGGACTGCTCGTCCCCCTACGCGATGGCGGGCCTGCTTGCGAACAAGGACAGGTATGCAATATCTTACGGGAACGACACCGACTACGACAGGCACGGTATCGTGACGGAGGAGGGTCTGATGAACCCTAACGCGTTCCTGGCCGTGGCCGCGAACTACCTCATGACCCATAGAAGCGCGTGGCGGAGCAATGCGCAGATAGGCAAGACGCTGGTGTCCAGCTCGATCATCGACAAGGTGGCGGAGTCCATCGGCAGAAAGGTCTGCGAGGTCCCGGTGGGCTTCAAGTGGTTCGTGGACGGTCTGACGGACGGATCTTTCGGGCTCGCGGGCGAGGAGAGCGCCGGTGCTTCGTATCTCCGCATGAACGGCACGACGTGGACGACGGACAAGGACGGCATCATCATGGATCTTCTTGCGGCCGAGATGTTGGCAGTCACGGACATATCTCCGTCGAGGCTCTACAGGAATTTGACGTCGAAGTTCGGCAAACCTTACTACCAGCGGATCGACGCGCCCGCGACTCCGGAGCAGAAGGAGATCTTGAAAAAACTGTCGTCTTCGAGCGTCAAGGCCAAGGAGCTAGCCGGCGAGCCGATCAAGGCGCTGATGACCGATGCGCCCGGCAACGGCCAACCGATCGGCGGGCTGAAGGCGGTGGCCGAAAGCGGTTGGTTCGCCGCCCGTCCCTCCGGCACCGAGGACGTGTACAAGATATACGCCGAGAGCTTCCTCGGCGCGGACCACTTGAAGCGCATACAGGAGGAGGCACGGGGGATAGTGGCTGGAGCGATCGAGGGGTAGGAGGCAGGAAACTATAATAATTTTACGGCGATTTGACGCGGTTAGTATGCCACCTCCCTCCCTATAACAGCCAATCGAGGATTTATCGAGCATCGAGCTGGAGCAGTGGAGAACGAAACGAATCCGCGAGGGCCGGAAGGCCGCGACGATAAACCGGCTCATGGTCGCGCTGAAAGCGTCGATAAATTGGGAGGTGAATCATGACCTCATCAAGGAAAACCCCCTCGCTCGCATGGGGCGCCTCGAGGAAAGTGACAGCAACGTCAAAGTCCGATACCTTTCCGATGAAGAGCGTGAGCGTCTGATGGCGGCGTTGGACGATAGAGAAAAAAGACTCCGCGCCGGACGGCGGAGTCACAACGAATACCTTGCGACGCGCGAAAGGGAGACAAGGTCAGAAATGAGCGGCAGATTCGCCGACTACCTGAAGCCGATGACCCTGGTGTCCCTCTATAGCGGCCTCCGGCGTGGTTCGCTGTTCGGACTGAAGTGGAGTGACATTGACTTTTTCACAAATTTTTCCGGTTTCCTTGTTGTCTTTTACGCTCGCAAAATCGTGATGAACAATTTTTTGTGGAAAAACATGCGAAAATGAGCCATAATAGGACATCTTTGGAGAGAGGAGACGCGTTGCGATGATGTTGTCCGAAATTTTCAAGAATACAAACTATGGCAATTCACGATTTTCCAAAGCGGAAATCGAGGCCGTCAACGCTCGCGTCAGCGTCAGGCAGGTAAAAGATAAGGAAATTTCTTATGTTATGTGCCTCGTCCGCGACAAGGAGATTAAACTAACGCCGGAGGAAGCGGTGCGCCAGTTGTATGCCCACCGCCTGATGACCGTATATAACTATCCAAAGAACCGCTTACAGATGGAATATCCAGTAAATTTCGGGCGAGAAGTAAAACGTGCGGACATCGCTGTCATGGACAAAGATCGCCTGACCACGCCTTATATCATCGTCGAGCTGAAAAAACCGAAGCATAAAGACGGCAAGGAACAGCTCAAATCCTATTGCAACGCCACGGGAGCGCCGATAGCCGTATGGACGAACGGCGAACAGATATACGCGTATAACCGTCGAGACCCGAACTACTTCGAGCCGATCACGGACATCCCGACCTCCGCGCAAAAGCTCTCAGATGTTCTGTGTGAGCGCGTTACCTACGAAGAACTCAAGCGGCGCGATAAAATCGCCAATGAGCGGCGTTCTCTTCGCAGCCTGATCGAGGAAATGGAAGACGAAGTTCTCGCCAACGCCGGAGTGGACAGTTTCGAGGAAGTGTTCAAACTGCTCTTTTCAAAGCTGTACGACGAGCTTGCCGCCGCTAATGACCCGAATTGCTGGCTCAAATTCCGTAACACGGGCGACACGGACGACGAGTTGAAAGCCAAAATTGAAACGCTGTTTACCGCCGCGAAAAATAAGTGGGAGGGTATTTTCACCGACAGCGACAAAATCGCGCTTACGCCGTCGCACCTGGCTATCTGCGTTTCGACGCTTCAGGACGTAAAACTCTTCAACAACAATCTGGACGTTGTGGACGACGCTTTCGAATACCTGATGAGCAAAACCCAGAAGGGGGAAAAAGGGCAATATTTCACGCCGCGCTACGTCATCGACATGTGCGTGAAGATGATGAACCCCCGAGAGGGAGAGAAGATCATCGATACGGCGGCGGGAAGTTCCGGTTTCACCGTACACAGCATATTTCACGTCTGGAAAACGATCCGGGGCGAGCTTGGGTTGCCGGAGGGCGAAGGTTTTACCACCGACAGAAGAACGGCGAGGGAGACGGATTTTGTCCGCGACCGCGTATTTGCCATCGATTTTGACGAAAAGGCGGTGCGCGTGGCGCGGACGCTGAACCTGATCGCCGGGGACGGGCAAAGCAACGTGCTGCACCTCAACACGCTGGATTACGGGCGCTGGAGCGAGGTGACCAAACAAACAAGCTGGCTCGACAACTACAACGAAGGCTTCAAAAAACTGAAACGAATTCGGCCGAAGGGCGTCTCCCCAGAAGATTTCAGCCAATTTTCTTTCGACTTGCTCATGGCGAATCCCCCGTTTGCCGGGGATATCAAAGAAGGCATGATTCTGGCGAAGTATGATTTCGGCCAGAACGACAAGGGCAAGACGCAAACCAGCGTCGGGCGCGACATCCTCTTTATCGAGCGCAACCTGAACTTTTTGAGGCCGGGCGGGCGCATGGCAATTGTCTTACCGCAAGGCCGCTTCAACAACTCCAGCGACAAGCGAATCCGGGAGTATATCGCGGAACGCTGCCGGATTTTAGCGGTGGTCGGGCTCCACGGCAATGTGTTCAAGCCCCACACTGGGACGAAAACCTCCGTGCTATTCGCGCAGAAGTGGGACGACGAACTCTGCCCGAAACTCGACGACTACCCGATTTTCTTCGCCACCATGAAGAAGCCCAGCAAGGACAGCGGCGGCGACAAGATTTACAGGCTCGCCGATACCGAAAGCGGCTTGCCTTTTATCGACCCCCACGGGCATTTGGTCGTTGACCATGATCTCTACAATCACGAAGGGCTGACGGAGGATGGGATAGCCGAAGCCTTTATTGAGTTCGCGAAACGGGAGAGGTTAAGTTTTTTCGCCTGAGCCCGCCCTTCGACGCTGAAAAATACGAAACGTTGATGAGCGGGCTGGAAGCGGTGGAAGCTGAATTTTCAATTCTGAATGAGGAACGAAGAATTGACGCGCAATACTTCAAGAAAAAGTAT
The DNA here is from genome assembly GCA_031269245.1 of Synergistaceae bacterium. Lineage (GTDB taxonomy): Bacteria > Synergistota > Synergistia > Synergistales > Synergistaceae > JAIRKI01. The sequence goes on from JAISZL010000049.1 coordinate 22,193, forward strand.
CTTAAGGAAGATTCAAGGCGTCGTCATTATGTGAGTGTAACTCTTGGCTCTCAGACATTTATAACAGATGGTCCGCATGGATACCATGTTGTTGATGAGAAATCATCAATTGCCATGCTAACGGCGAAATGCGCGAAAAATTGGTTTGCGAGCAAAACAGAGGCGGATCGGATTGCAGCAGAAACACACAATGCGAATTTACGTTCCTCACTGGAAAAAGATGATCTCATTCTTTCTACACGTGGTACTGTAGGGTTATGCGCACTCGTTGAAGAAAAATTACTGCCTTCCAATATTGATCAAGACGTTGCCCGCATATCTATCAAAAAAGATTCTTGTTTTCAGCCAAAATTTCTGTTGGCATATATCAACTCTTATCTGGGACAAGATTGGATAGCTAGAAATTTAACAGGCATGGTTCAACAGGGGTTATCACTTGAAAAAGTCCGCAATCTTCCTATCCCCACGTTATCGGATACATTCCAATCATGTATTGCTAATATTATTGATGTTGCTATAGTTTTTCGGAACACCGCTGAACAAAAATTGCGGGACGCCGAAACAACCCTCCTCCGCGCTCTCGGTATTGAAAACTGGCAAGCGCCTGAGTCCTTGAGTTATGTTCGCGACAGCCGCGACGTTTTCGCGGCGGAGAGACTGGATGCGGAACATTATCAACCGAAATTCGATGAGGTTTTGCTGAAAGTGCGTCAAACGGAAACTAATCTGATCCCTCTTGGAAAAATCATACGACCTATTAAAAACGGCTTCGACGCTCGTGATTTTGTCGAGGATGGTACGCCATATATCCGGGTGGGTGATATAAAAGATTGTGATATCTGCCTCGAATCCGCCGCTAAAGTCGCGATGACCTCGGAGGAGATCAACAAAAATATAACCCTTGCTGTGGGTGATGTGTTATTTACGCGCAAAGGTACCTTCGGAAACGCGGCTCCAGTTTTTGCGGAGCACACGAGCGCAATCATCAGCAGTGAGATTATGTTGCTCCGTCTTGACCACGCTTGGCAAGGCAAAATCTTACCAGAATTTCTTGCCTTGTTTTTTAACAGCCTGTTTGGAAAAATGCAGGCTGAAAAATGGGCGCATGGCGTCGCGTTCTACAGTGTTGCTCAAGACGATTTACAACGTTTTCTCGTTCCTGTCATCGACTTGGAAAAGCAAGTAGAAATTGAGCGTTTGTTCCATGCGCATAAACAAAAGAATACTGAAGCATTCCGCCTTCTCGAATCCGCCAAACGCGCCGTCGAGATCGCCATAGAAGAAAGTGAAGCCAGCGCGGAGAAATGGCTGAGGGAGGTAAACGCTCGTGTCGAATAATACCTCCATTCTGAACCGATTCTTTACGCAGCGTGTGATCGGTGACTTGATTGCCTCCGGCACAAACGATGTTTATGAAGCCGTCGTGCGCCGTTATGTCAACGATCCCGAAAGCAAGAGTCATGGAGAAATCATCAGTGAAATTTACGAGCGTATCGGCAAAGAAAAACGTAACGAATATTTCTACCTGAATACATTGTTGAATAAACTGCTTACACGAAGGCACAATGTTTTGACCACTACCGCACTTTCACAAATTTGGATAGGGCAAGCCAAAGCGGACTTCGTGATGATAAACGGTTGGGGACAGGTTTACGAAATAAAATCTGAGCTGGATAATTTCGAAAGGCTGGAAAGGCAGCTTCATGAATACTACAAGGCATTCAGTCTCATCAACGTCGTGACAGCGGCGCATGAATTTAGCAGAGTGGAACGTGTTCTCTCTTCTTTTACCGATATTGGTGGTTTTGTCGGTGTATACACACTGACGGACAAGGATACGCGAAGTAAAAAACTCAGCAAAGTACCGCAAGAGTGCAATGATTTTCTTGATCATACCTGTATCTTCAAGCTCCTGCGCAAACGTGAATATGAGAATATAATAGTTACGCGGTTTAGCGGGCTTCCGAAAACGCAGCCGGTGTTCTTGTATAAGGCTTGTCTGGAACAATTTCGTGAAATTCCGGTGTTGGAGGCTCAAAACTTGGTTTTCAAGGAATTGAAAAAACGAAACAAGATAGAAAAAAGCATCTTCGAGCGCGTGCCAGACGAATTGAAATCTGTTGTTTATTTTTCTGACTTGTCGCGCGACGTAATGAGACTGAACTGTATGTTGGAAACCACTTACAGGGGGTGACGGAATGTATTTCCCATATTTGAGGGGACGGCAATATGAACTTCTGGTACTACGGGAACTCGCGGAAGAAAATTTGCTTGGTATGCACGTTATCCCCATTATTGAGCCAGTAAAAATATCGCCGACGTTTATGTCGACAATGGAAGCTTTTGCCAAGGCAGAACAAAAAATTGCGCTTATATTCAATCCAGAAGTAGGCGACTTGGCAGGAAAAAAACAAAAAACGGTGAACGACCTTCGAATTTTCCTGGAGGGAGGAAAAGTTGTCCCCTCGATCATCGTCAACACGAGCGCATTGGAATGCTTACGTGAGTTGCAAATCGCCAGCGGAAATATCTTGACGATTTTGGACAATGGAGATTTCTTAAAGACATATGAAGCTGTATTCGGCTCTGACTCTCCTCTCTTTACCTTATTCCCTGATGATCGAAGAATCCGCCGCGTTGTTAGAGAAAATAAAATTCTCTTCGAGGACAAATTCCAAAAAAAACCTCGGAACGCAGACTACCCAGAGGACGAGTTTTTATCTGATGATCATTTGTACTATATAGAAGAAGGATACCAAGGTTTCGGCGATTATTCCATCGTGGGCAATGAATTTACTGAAAGCGCCTTCGCTCCCCGTGCTGTAGCGATTCATATCGCCTACTTCGATAAAGATAACGCCTTGAGAATCCGGCATTTCATTTCAGACTCCAATGAGGGCATTTCAGATGTCGCGGGTAAGTTTGCGGAAGCTGTTTCAAAGCTGGCGGCGTGGTATAAAAATGTTGAACCAAAACCTTTCACAAGAGGATTGCAAACGCTTTTGCGCCATTATGCAAATGGAACGTACCCCGGACTTCCAACATTAAAAAAGCTGTCTATCATGCATCATCTGGAGCTTATCGGGCAATTCCTCAATGAGGTGGAGGCAAAATGAATTGCTGTGTAGAATGTTTTGCTGACGCTCAAATACGCGAGATCATCGCCAGCTCAAGGGAAAGGGGAAATTGCGATTTTTGCGGACGCACTAATGTCAAGCTTCATCCTATCGTAAAGAACGGGGATGTCGAGACACTTTTAGAAAGCGTGCTCGATATCTATAGTGTCTCTCCTTCCGCAATAGAGGGACAATCTTTACGAACCGCGTTGCGCAATGATTGGGATATCTTCGCCGTTCCCAGCGATGTTGTGCAGAAGCTGATCATAGCAATGTGCCCCGATCAGCTTGCAAAGAACGAGAAGCTCTTTTCAAGTCCGATCTATATTCCTGAATTCCGGGATCAGGATTATCTTTCGGAGACAGGAATTACGACAGGGCACAGTTGGAACGAATTTTCCGAAACTATCAAGTTCGAAAATCGTTTTCATAGCCATATTTTCAATCAAGATGCCTTTGTTTCTTTCCTGACGTTTGCGAAAAAGGTTTATCCAGCAGGAAGTAAAATGTTCCGCGCTAGGATATGCAAAGACAAAAATGGATTCCCAACGAATGAAATGGGAACACCTCCAAGAGGGTTGCGAGCATCGGGACGCATCAATCCTGAAGGAGTGAGTGTTTTATACTTGTCTACCCGAGATGAAACGGCATTGTACGAAGTGCGGGCTGGGTTATATGATTTTGTGACGGTTGGTGACTTTGTGTTGCAGAAAGACATACAGGTCGTGAATCTCGCTGGAATAGGTTCGATTAGTCCGTTCATTTACGCCCCTGAAGCGGAGGCTGACGACTTGCGAGCATACGCAATCAATCGTCCATGTCTACGGGAGATTGCTGCGGAAATAGCGAAACCATTGAGAAGAAACGACAGTCCGCTTGAATATTTGCCGACACAATATATTTCTGAGTTCATCAAAAGTCAAAAATATGAAGGAGTCGAGTACGCAAGCACGATGTCAACAGATGGGTACAATATTGCCGTGTTTGACGAAAGCCTGTTTGAATGTGTAGGCACTCATGTATACGAAATTGCGAATCTGTCATACAACCGCAAACCGCTATGATTCCGCCCCCATTGGACACGTCCGTTGTCGCTTGTTATAGCAAATCCACTATTAATTCGCATAAGGATATGGTATATATAGAATCATGAGGGTTGATTGAATGAAACCGATATCGAACGAAAAAAGAGAATTGATAATAGAAGCAAAGCAACGC
>JAISZL010000084.1 GCA_031269245.1 Synergistaceae bacterium
ACTCATAGCAAGCTACTCCTCTGCTCCCTCGCGGCCCCGTCCGACTTGCATGTGTTAAGCACGCCGCCAGCGTTCATCCTGAGCCAGGATCAAACTCTCCTTGGCTTGCTGACTCCTTGGCCCATCGTCAGATGGGAACCAAGGCAAAAAATCACGGCCTGAATTTACGGACGCCAAAAGCGCCCCTACATCCAAACCAAAAAACTAATTGCCCTGACGTTTTATGGTTCTCTGTTCTTGTCCTGTATAGCCGCCCCTGACTCGCAGTGGCGGTGTCATGGTGCCGTGCTCGCGCTCTCAGCGAGCAAAGGGAAGTATAAAGAGCTTTGGCCAATATGTCAACACTTTCTTTTAAGCACCGTATCCACGCAAAACAGTTACTACTTGTATGCATAAAATAACAATACTAATGTATGAAATAAATAATTAACGAAAAAACAACATTCTTGTAACGTATGAACCCCCAAATGTAAATGTTTTCTAAGCGGTAAAATTATCGTGAAAAATTTTTTCCAGCAAAAACGGCAACATCCGCTCAAGGGGGCATGGTCACTCGTACTTCAGTGCGTCTATGGGGTTCAGGAGGGACGCCCTCCACGCCGGATAGAGACCGAACCCTATGCCAACCATCGCGGAGAAAGCGAACGCCAGCGCGATGGAACCGGCGCTGAATACCGGAGGACTCTGCATGACTCCCTCCAAGCCATATGCCGCCGACATGCCGAGCGCGACCCCGAGCGCGCCTCCGATCAAGGAGAGGGTCACAGCCTCGATGAGGAACTGCATCCTTATGTCGCCGGACTTAGCACCGACAGCCATGCGTATGCCGATCTCCCGTGTCCTCTCCGTCACTGACACCAGCATTATGTTCATGATGCCGATGCCGCCTACTATGAGGGAGATGGCGGCTATCGAGCCAAGGAGGATCGACATCGCCCTAGTGGAATTGCGCCGCGCCTCCAGTATCTGACTGATGTTCCACACCCTGAAGTCGTCGGGGTCGCCCTGGCGGATGCGGTGCCTCTCGCGAAGCAGCTCGTTGATCTGGAGCTCCAGATAGTCGAGCGCCTTCATCGAGACCCCCTTCACCATTATGCTGCCCACCCTGTCCGTGTTGGAGCTGCGCGTCAGCCTTCTCTGAGTCGTGGAGAGCGGCGCGAGGATGAAGTCGTCCTGGTCGTAACCGAAGCTGGACTGCCCCTTCGACGCGAACACCCCCACAACCGTGAACGGCACCGTGCGTATCCTGATGACGCGGCCTATCGGGTCCTCCTCGCCGAACAGCTTGTCCGCCACGGTGTTGCCGAGCACGCACACCTTCGACCCGTACCTGACGTCCTGCTCCGTGAGGTCGCGCCCCAGCGCGATGCTCCACTCACTCACCGCCGAGTACGAGGGGGTGCTGCCCTCCACGGAGGTGGACCAGTTGGAGCTGCCGTATATGACCTGCGCCGACGCCTCCACGGACGGGGCCACTGCCGCGATGCCGCTGCACTCGCGCTCTATCGCCTCCGCGTCCGCCACGGTCAGGTACCTGGTGCTGACGCGCGAGCCGACCGACGGGCGCTCGTTCTGGACGAACATGAAATTGCTGCCGAGCATGGCTATCTGCTCGTCTATTACCTTGTTCGTCCCCTGTCCCACCGCGAAAGCGGCAATGACCGCTCCGACGCCTATTATTATGCCAAGCGTCGTGAGAAACGACCTGGTCTTGTTGAGCATGAGCGCCTTAAGCGCTATAAGGAATACCTCGCCGAACGAAATCACGCGACGCCCCTCCTCACGTCTTTATTTTCTTCGTCGCTTGTTATAAGGCCGTCGCGGAAGTGGACGATGCGTCTCGCGTACGAGGCGACGTCGCGTTCGTGGGTCACCAGGACTATGGTGATGCCCTCGCGCTCGTTGAGCTCCTGGAAGAGGTGCATTATCTCGTCGCTGGTCTTGGAGTCCAGGTTGCCCGTGGGCTCATCGGCCATCAGTATCGGCGCGCGGTTCACTATCCCCCGCGCGATCGCCACGCGCTGCTGCTGCCCCCCGGAGAGCTGGCTCGGGTCGTGGTGCATCCTGTCGGCGAGCCCCATGCGGGTGAGCGCCTCCGAGGCCCTCCCGCGCCGCTCCCGCGCTCCCGCGCCCGAGTAGAGCAGCGGCAACTCGACGTTCGCCAGCGCGCTTGTCCTCTGCAGGAGGTTGAAGCCCTGGAAGACGAAGCCTATCATGCCGTTCCTCACCGCGGCCAGCTCGTCGCCGTCCAGCGACGCGACATTCCTGCCGTCCAGCAGGTACGTCCCCGACGTCGGAGCGTCGAGGCACCCCAGTATGTTCATCGTGGTGGACTTACCGGAGCCGGAGGGACCCATCATGGCGACGAACTCAGCTCGCCCCACACTGAGCGACACGCCGTGAAGCACCTCCAGATCGCCGCCCCCCATCCTGAAACTCTTGCGGACATCCCTCAGTTCTATGATCGCCATGTCCGCCGCCTTAAACGTCACTCGGCACGTCGACGCCGACTATGACCTCGACACCCGGCTCCAGGCCGGATATTATCTCTGTGTCGGTCCCGTCGGTGATTCCGCGCTCGACCTCGATCATAGCCGGGGAAACGCCCTCGATCCTGTACACGGACGGCTTCCTCGGCGCGGGGACGCCGCCGCCGTCGTCCCGCCCCCTCCTCATGCCAGGAGCGCCCCTGGGCGCCCCGGGCGGCGCGGAGTCGCCGCCGACCGGGCGGAAGCGCAGCGCCGCGTTCGGAACAAGAACCACGCCGCTCTTCTCCTCCACTATGAGCGTGACGTTCGCCGTCATACCGGGGATCAGGTTCTTGCCCTCGACCTGCTCGTTATGGAATGAAACTATAGCTTTATATGAAATTACGTTATTTTCAGACGTAGGAGACAGGCGAACCTGCGTGACCCGTCCCTCGAAACGCCTCTCCGCGTACGCGTCCACGCTGAACTCCACCCTCTGCCCCTGGAAGACACCCCCTATGTCAGCCTCGTCGATGTTGACCTCGACCTGCATCACGGACAGGTCCTCCGCTATCTCGGCGATGGTCGGGGTGTTGAAGCTCGCCGCCACTGTCTGCCCGACCGAGACGTTCTTCGTCACGACGACCCCGTCGACCGGCGAGTATATCCTGGTGAAACCGAGCTGGAGCTCCGAGCGCTTTATGGACGCCTCCTGCTGCGCTATCCGCGCTCTCGCCGACGCGATGCGGGCGTTGGCCGCGAGCAGCGCCGACTCGTCGGACTCCATGGACGATCGCGCGACGAGGTCCCGCTCATACAGCTCGCGCGACCTGCGCGCGTTTTGCGCGGCGAGCCTCTGGTTGACGACCGCCTCCGCTAGGTCGGCTCTGAGCGAGGCCAGTGACGCCCTGCCCTGCTCCAGATCCGCCTCCTGCATGGACGGGTCTATGAGGGCTATCAACTGCCCCTTCCTCACCACGCTGTTGTAGTCCACGTACAACTCCTTCAGCGTCCCCGATATCTGGGTCCCCACGCTGACCAGCGACACCGGCTGCACTTTGCCGGTGGCGAGTATCGCCGACCGCAGGTCGCCCCTCCTGGCCGGAGAGGTTATGAATTTCAGCGGGGGCTCCTGCGCCGCGCGGAGGGAATACCCGACCCCCGCGGCAATCGCGCCGGCTGTCAGCAGAAATATGAGCACGCCCTTGAGTTTTTTCGTCTTCTTCACTTCGCTATAACCCCCATCACCCGTTTCATCTCTATTTCGGCCGCCTTATGGTCATAAAGGGCGGAGACCGAGCTCAGTCTGGCTCGCGCGTAGCCGTCCACCGCGTCCGATATTTCAAGGGACTCCCCGACGCCGGCCTGATAGCGGCCAAGCGCCAAATTCAGCGTCTCGCGGGCCTGGCGCTCGACCTCGCTGGACGCCTCCACGGACTCCCGCGCCTCCGCGAGGGACGCGTGCGCCGTTTTCACCTTCAGGATGACGTCCTGGACGAGGCTCTCAGCCCTGGCCTCGGCCCCGGCCAGCGACGCCTCGGCCCCCTTCACGCGCTCCCTCGTCTCCCCCCCGTCGGCGACGGGGATGCTCAGGCCCAACGACACGCTCCACCCCCTCTCGTCGAACGGGTCGTTCTCGCCGGAGTACGAGTAGCCGGCACTGCCGGTCAGGGTGGGCGACATCCCCTTCTTCGCGAGCGCGAGCGAGGCCTTTGCCGCCTCCACCCTGGCGTCCTGCGCCCTCAGCTCGCCGCGGTTTCGCATCGCCGTCTCTATGGCCTCCTCCAGCTCTATGCCGTAGGGCGAGAAACCGAGATCGTCCGTCAGTATCTCGGGCGTCCCCTCGGCCGCGCCCATCGCGTAAGCGAGGCTGGAGACCGCCTTCCGCCTGGCACCCTGTGACGAGACGAGGTCGAGCCTAGCGGTCGCCAGGTCCGTCTGCGCCCTCGTCACCTCGATCCTGGCCTTGGCGCCCAGACTGTAAAAATCCTCGGCCCATTCGAGGCGTTTGGCGTAGTTCTCGAGGCGCTCCAACGATATCGCCACCGAGCGCTCACTGCGACTCAGCGAGTAATATGCGTCCATCACCCCTCGCACCACGTCGTCCTCCGTCTCGACACAGTCCAGCCGCGTCGCCTCCAGCTGCCGGCGGGACTCCTCGATGGCGATGCTCGTCCTGCCCCAGTCGAAAATAGTCTGCTTGAGGGAAATATCGGAGTTGATCGACCCGTTCTCCCCCCGAGCCTCGCCGTAGGACCGGCTGTAGGACGCGGACGCGCTGACCTTCGGGCGGGCCGCGGCGGCGGACTGCCCCAGCACAGCGCTCCGCGCGTCCGCGTTCGACGCGGCCTCCCTGATGCTCGGATGCCTTTCCAGCGCTATCTCTATACACCGTTCGAGGGACAGAGGACCTTGAATCGCCTCGTCCCCGGAGGACGCCTCGGCGGCCAAAAGGAGAAAGATCGCGTGAGGAATGATAAATAAAGAACATTTCCTCAATGATTTGATTAAGCGCAAATTTTACCAGCACCTTCCATACAAAATTCAGCAAACACAGGCGCAATGGTCATATTAAACCAAAAGAGCCTGTTTCAATAAAGCGAAAACATTGTAAACTCGGCATGATCGCCTGCCACTGTGATATCCCTCACCAAGCCCATTGTACAAATATACAATACTGGCGGTAATTTGGCCCTGTAAGATTAGAAAATGCCGTTCCCGTGAGATCGCGGCAAATAGGGGGTTCAAACGATGACAATCAGCATAGTTATAGCGGACGACCACCCCTTAACGAGGTCCGGGCTGGCGGAGTGGATAAAGAGGAACGACAACTTCGCCCTCACCGCTGAGGTGGAGGACGGCGCGACCGCGTGGAAGGTTATCCAGGCGGAGCGGCCCGACATCGCCCTGCTCGACATTCAGATGCCCGCCGAGACCGGCATATCGGTGGCGCAGAAGATAAAAGACCACAGGCTGCCCACCAGGACCATAATGCTCACGTCGTTCAACGCGCAGCCCTACGTGATGGCGTCGCTCAGGGCCGGGGCTATGGGCTTCGTCTTGAAGACGACGGCGATCAGGGAGCTGGAGATAGCTATCAGGCAGGTCATGGGCGGCGGCTTCTACCTCGACTCCCGCGTGGCCGGCATCCTGGGGGACAGGGCGGCGATGCCCGAGTCGCTGTCGGTCCGCGAGCGCGAGGTGCTACTGATAACGTCCAAGGGTTTTTCGATAAAGGAGATAGCCTCCAGGCTCTGCATCACTGAGCGCACCGTGCAGGCGCACCTCACGTCCGTCTACTCCAAGTTCGGTTGCAGGGGGAAGGGCGAGGCACTCCTCGTCGCGCTCAAATTCGGCATCATAACTCTCGACGAGCTGCTGGAGGGAACCTCTCTGGACGAGGCCGGCGACCAGTGCTGAGGCGCAAGCTGCTGACGATACTCTTCATATTCATACTCCTCCCCGTGCTGGTGATACTCTTCCAATCCGCGACGACCCTGCTCTCCCAGAAGAAGACGACGACCGACATATCTGGGCGGTACGTGCAGAACCTGGCCGACTACGCCTCCGACAGGTGGCGCGAGGGCAACCCCGACCGCATAGCGGCGTTCCTGTCGCTCGTGGCCGACCCGGGCTTCGACAGGATCATCTCGATAGAGAACACCTCGCCGCCCCTGTTCGGCTTCAACAAAAACGACAGGGGCAACATCAGCACGAGGGGCAAATTCATACCGGGCATGGTCGCTTATGTGACGGTGCGCGGCGAGCTGATATCCTTCTCGCAGAACGCGGCGATACTGGCCAACATATACGCCAACACCATCGCTGAATCCGACGGGCGGGCGCTCATCGAGAGGGGCGGGAACATCATGGGCAGCTTCAGGCTCGGCTCGAAATACGTGACCTACGTCGCCCACATATCCCCCACCGACAACCCGAGGGTCTACGCTATAGCCGCCGTCACGATGCTGAGCTGGATGGGGAGGAACGATTTCAGCATCATGAAGCTCGCCGCCGCCGGAATACTGGGGATGCTCATCTGCCTCGTGGCGCTGCTCCTGCTGCGCGGCTCCGTCATAATCCCTCTGAAGGCGCTCTCCGCGCACGTGAACACGCTCAAGTGGGGCTCGGAGATGCCCAGCGGCGAACCAGCCGGGGGCGGAGCGTTCGGCAGGATGCGGGTGGAGGAGATATCGTCGCTCAACAAGGCGATAGACGACCTCGCCCTGCGGATGATCGACAAGCAGGCGCTCGAGAAGCGCTACGTCGGCGACATAATCAAGGCGCAGGAGGACGAGCGCGGCCGCATCGCCCAGGACATACACGACGGTCCCATCCAGGTAGTCTCGGCTCTGATACAGCGCCTTCAGATAGCCAGCCTGACGCCGGGCAGCATTCCCGACGACGCCTCCGAACACCTCGCGACCGCCGAGAACATAGCGAACGACCTCGTCGAGGACCTGCGCGACATCTGCGACTCCCTCGTCCCGCCGTGGGTTTCGCTCGGTGTCGTTTCCTGCATGGAAGAGGCGGCGAGCAGATTCGAGCGCCAGCACTCCATAACGATAAACACGAACGTAGACCAGGAGCTGGACATACCGCAGGAGATAACCCTGGCCCTGTTTCGAATCTTTCAGGAGGCCGTGTCGAACGCCGTCAGGCACGGCGGGGCCGCGTGCGTCAACGTAGACGCGCGCAGGGGTGCGAAGGACAGGATGGTGGAGTTCAGGATATCCGACGACGGGAGCGGATTCGAGCCCACACCGGAGATGATGGGGCGCCTGGTCCACGAGGGCAAGCGCGGCCTCAACGGCATGAGACAGCGAGTGGAACTGCTCGGAGGCGAATACGAGCTATCCTCCGAACCGGGCAGGGGCACGGCGATAACGATAAGGATATGACGCGCGGGCCGTCTGTGCCTGGCCCGCGCGCCTCGGAACCAATCTCTTCGATGTCGTCACGCATCCTCCGTCACCCCCTGCCCGCGTTCATACCCACCGCGCCCGAAAAGACGGACCGCGCCGATCATGCGCGATCCCCCTCCTTTCGATCTACCCCATGCCGATCTCATTTTCGATCGGGCGCATGGCCTCGATGACGGTCTCGATGACCTCGTCCAACGGCATCCCCATCATCTCGGCGCCCTTTTGAATGATATCCCTGTTTACGCCTCTGGCAAAGGCTTTGTCCTTCCATTTTTTCTTCACCGACTTGAGCTCGAGGTCCGAAAGGGACTTCGACGGACGCACCAGCCCCGCCGTGATGACCAGCCCCGTGAGCTCGTCGATGGTGAAGAGCGCCTTTTCCATGTCGTTTATCGGCTCCACATCCGAGCATATGCCCCATCCGTGAGACTGCACGGCATGGATGATCTCCTCTCCTATGCCGGCCTCGCGCAGCAATTCGGGCGCGAGGCCGCAGTGACGATCCGGGTCGTTCATCGTCCTCTCCCAATCGATGTCGTGCAAAATACCCACCACACCCCACAGGTCTTCGTCGCCGCCCATTTTACGCGCAAAATGGCGCATCGTTCCCTCGACGGCGCGCGCGTGCTTGATATGGCTTTCGTCCGTGTTATGCTTCCTCAGCAGCGCAAAGGCTTCTTCCCTCGTCGGTATCAATCATACTCCCTCCCAATTTTACGGTTACGGATATTTTAATGTCCTCCGCTGTCGCCCGCAGTGCTCACACAAGCGATATTCTATTGTATTCTCAGGAATATGCCAACCTTGAAAGATAAACCGTTTTCCCGGAATGGGCGCAACTACAGCGGTGCAATCCCGCGTGTCTGTCCCGTTAATCTATTTGAAATCAGATGCTTTATAGAAAGGGTGAAGTGTTAAGACAGGTTCGGGCAGCCGCTCAGCTATATCAAAAACAGCCTGTTGATCGCGAATTGGCATCAAATGACGGATCGTCGATAACGCGACAATTTGTCCAAATGTCGCGTTTTATATGAACTGCCCCGAGCGGCAGTATCATTTCTCCTGATCAGCGAAATCGGAAAAATGAGGCCAAGAGACGGAGGTCGAACCGACATGTACGCATCCCGCAAAGCCAGTGGCAATTCCGATCGTACACATAGTAACAAAAACGTCATATATTGGCATATGCCGTTTATTTCGCCTCTACAATAAAATCTAAAAAACATCTTCACAAATATATGCGCCTGTGATAAAGTCATGAGCATGGATCGTCGATAACGCGACATTTGGACAAATTGTCGCGTTATTAACGGCTTATATCGCGACGCTGTAAATCGGCAAAAAGAGGCAAATCGAATGGGAAAAGACAGAAAGATTGTTATGATAGTCGACGACAACATAGCCAATCTGAGGATCGCGAAGAACTCGCTCTCTGACACCTACGATGTGTTCACCGTTCCGTCCGCCGCGAAGATGTTCGATTTGCTGGAACGCAACAAGCCGGAGCTGATACTTCTCGACATCGACATGCCGGAGATGGACGGGTACGAAGCGATCAAAACCCTGAAAGAACGCCCAGATACCAAGGATATTCTCATCGTCTTCCTCACCGGCAAGAGCGATTCGGAAAGCGAGCTCGAAGGACTCTCGCTCGGCGCTGTGGACTATATTTCAAAACCATTCATGCCTCCCCTGCTAAAGAAACGCATAGAGCTTCACCTGACCGTCGAGGAACAGAAGCGCAAGCTGGAAGACCATGCGCGTGTTTTGAAAGAACATCAGACAGAATTGCGGAAGTTCAACGAGAACCTTCAAAAGATGGTGGAGGAAAAAACAGGGAAAGTCGTCGAACTTCAAAGAGCGATACTCAAAACCGTCGCTGATCTGGTCGAAAGCCGAGACGACATCACCGGGGGACATGTCGAACGTACCCAGCAGGGCCTCAAAATCATGATAGAAGGGTTGGAGGAGCTCGGGCTTTACAGGGAACAGATGGAAGGATGGGATAAAGATTTGATGCTGCAATCCTCCCAGCTTCACGACGTGGGCAAGATAGCGATAGCGGACAGCATATTGAACAAGCCGGGCCGTCTCACCCCAGAGGAGTTCGAGGAGATTAAAAAACACTCCTCGATCGGAGTGAGGATAATCGAAAAGATAGAGTCCAACACATCTGAGAGCGAATTTTTGAAATACGCGAAGATTTTCGCTGGAACACACCAGGAAAAGTGGGATGGAAGCGGCTACCCCATGGGCTTGACCGGAGAAGATATTCCATTGCAGGGCCGCATGATGGCCATTGCCGACGTTTACGACGCACTCGTCTCGGACAGGCCGTATAAAAAGGCGTTTTCACACGAAGATGCGGTCCGAATAATACTCGAAGGGAAAGGAACGCACTTCGACCCGATACTGGTCGACGTGTTCGAGCAGGTGGCGGATCAGTTCGCCCGCGGCGGGACTGATGCTTCGGAGATATCAGGGGCAGCTCCCTGTTCTGGAAGAGGGTAAATAAGGATCGGAGGTATACGCGATGATAAAAATGATAACCGCCAGCACGAGGAAAATTGACAACCGCGAAAGTGCCGTTCAAGAGATACTTGAACAGCTGAATCCGAGGGAACGGCGCTCACTCATTCAATCGGGCTGATGAATTTTCATGCGGAGTTTTTGGAGACCGGCGTCGCGAGGGAGGTCAGCGACGCACTGCCGTTCGACGTCGTCGGAGGTACGACCTCCAACGTCGCGGTTCCGGGAGATATGGGCGACCTCATCCTCTCCGCGGCCGTCCTCACGAGCGGCGATATATCGTTCGCGGCGGGAATGACCGAGCCAATTCGCGGAAACGCCAAAACTCCGATAGGCGAACTCTACTCCAGCCTGCTGGACGCGCTCCCGGGAAAACCCTCCTTTTTGTACACCTTGGCCCCAATATTACATAACATTGGCGGAGACGAATTTATAGAAGCGATCGACGAATTTTCGGGAGGCATCCCGCTTTTCGGGTCGCTTGCCTTCACGCATAAATCCGACTGCAGCGGCATTTACACTTTTTTCAACGGCGAACATTACGGGGACGCTCTAGCGTTGGTGGCTATGTCAGGGGACGTCAATCCGACGTTCCTGAAGACGTCTCTGCCGGAGGAGCGGATGATAAGGCAGAAGGCGATCATTACCGAGTCAGAAAAGAACGCGATTCGCAGTATAAACGGCATACCCGTTCACGAATATCTGGAGTCCGTGGGGTTGGCGGAAAATGGAAAGATCAACGAGGTCGGTCTCAGCTCCATTCCGCTGATACTTACGCTTGAGGATAAAAGTCAGGTTGTGCGTTCTCCTTACGCCATGACCGAGGATGGCGATCTGCGGCGACAAGAATTACGTCCTCCAATCGGCGCGTGAAACCATGGCCGACGCCTTGGGAACGCAAAACACGCGGAATATGATGATATTTTCATGCGCCGCGCGCAGGTGGATGCTCGGCGGCGACGTCAACGCCGAGATGAACGAAGTGGCTAAACGGCTTGACGGCGTGTGTAAATATCAATTCGGCTATTCGGGAGGGGAAATTTGCCCGGTTCCGCGCCCGGACGGCAAGCTCGTAAACCGATTCCACAATTATTCATTGATAACCTGTATAATTTAGCGGTAATATCCGGTCAGGCCAATCCCGCGAGAAACGGATTCTCCGGCGCGACGGACGCAGGCGAGGCCAAATGTCTGCGCGGCGAAGCCGCGTCCTTGAATCGGCAGAACTGGCGAATTTCGCGAAGGGCGTGTTCTGTAGGAGTGAGACTGAATGACATTCAGAGAAAAAATATCGACGCGGATAATCTTCAATATAAAAAACGTCCGGCTGTTGTTTATTGTCACGTCAGTCACCGTGTTCTTCCTATCCATGTACACAAACGTAATTTTGTGGAGATACATGGAATCGGAGGAACATTATTTCACGGAAAGGCTGAAAGCCCTCGCGATAACAGCGTCTTCGCTGGTGAACGGCGATGAGCTCGATTCTTACCGTGACGCCGCGGATATGGAACTTCCCCAATATAGGCAATTAAAGGAAAAACTGAGGAATTTTTCCGAAGAGATTGATGTTACATACGTTTACTACTTGCGCATGGCAGGTGACAAGTTACAATATATCGTTGACAACGATTTCGACGAGGAAACGAGGGTCGGGCTCGATACCCCTCCCGTCGATCTAGCAATAGAGAGCGGGGTCGAGGACGCGTTTGAGGGAGAAATAAACTGCGAAGGGATAGGCACATATACTGAGGGGTGGGAGGGGTTGATGTCCGCTTACGCCCCCGTATACGGTTCCGATGGCAGAATCCTCGCCGCGGCCGGGGTCGATATTGAGGATGTGCAGATAATGTCCACTCGCCGCAATATGAAAAGAATCACGGTTTTGCAGGTATTCGCCTTTGCCTTCGTCATAGCGAGCGGGCTCGTTTCTCTTTGGGGATACCAGCGCTCCGCTCTGCGCGCGGACGAGGCGAACAGAAGCAAATCCATGTTCCTCGCGAAGATGAGTCACGAGATACGCACGCCGATGAACGC
>JAISZL010000044.1 GCA_031269245.1 Synergistaceae bacterium
GACAGTGTCGCCGAGCTGGGCTGTGGTATAGCTTTTTTTGATCTCGCCGTCTTTCGCGCGCTCGTCGAGGCCGGAGGGGGTAATGCACCAAAGGCTGCCATTGTCATATAGTATCCTCGAGCCCGGAGAGGTGAATTCATTTTCCCACTTTGGGTCACCTGTCCTGGTGATGAAGAGGGTCGACTTGTTGTTTTCCCAATTGTGGTTGTCGACCAGCAGGAACAGTGTGCCGTCTGGAGCGATCTCTATCCCGTCAACGCTTGGCAACGGATCGCCGGTGACTGGGATATTTAACACGTCCAGTATCTTTGTGACGGTCGCGCTGCCCGCGGGGTCCTCCACTTTCCATACGGAGCCGTGCGGAGAGTCGTAGTCGCCCCCCGAGCTGGCGACGTATAAATTGCCGGACGAGTCAGCTGCCAGCGTGTTGCCGTAGGTGTTACTGGCTGAATCGCTTTCTTTTCTGAGCACGATAGTGTTAATTATCTTAAGGTCCTTGTCATACACTATTATCTGGCTTGGATTATAGGTGTAACCATCTGTGTAAGTCCCACTGCGTTGGCTGAATAGCGCGTAGATGTTGTCGCCCACGGCTGTGATCGCGTCCCCGACGGGCAGGATACCGTTGGATTCCGTCTGAAGCGAGGAACCGCGTGCCCTGTAGCCGTCTCTCATGTCGAAGCGGAAGACCCCGCCGGGCCCGGAGCCGTCCGTCCCGCTCGCGTAAGCTATCACATACAGGTAGTCGCCCAACGAGGCCACGCCCTGGATGGAGACGCCCCAGTCTCTCTTGTTTATTATCGGTTCCTTCCAGTTATCCGGATCGAATACCATGATCTCGTCGTTCTTGCTCATCTCGGAGTTCGCCAGAAAGATCCTCCATTTGCCGTTATGATCCTTGAACGTGCCGGCTTGAGGGTCCCCGCCGAGGACGGATACGATCTCCCTGGGACTGCCGCCGGCTTCGATCACGCCGGCGGATCCGTTCGAGTGGCTGGCGTCCACCGTCGTGTAGAGTATGTTGGCGTCGGCCGAGACGCCCCACATGAAGAGAATTGCCGCGATAAAACCGATAAAACTGAACAACCTCCGATGCTTTTCCACCAAAACCACCAAGAACATCTCCTTCCATATGTCTGTCGACGGACACGCGCGGATCACACATGCCCGAACAAGCGGAACGGGCGGCGTCGACCCTCCTTCCCTTATATATATGGATCAATTTTGGGACAAGCGCGTAACATGACGCTTCGTTCAAAACGAATAGCCCTGGAAACTTTTCAACATGGCGGATGCGCGGATGCCGGAAATGGGTTGACGAGGAGTTCTCTCATGATGCCCCGGTACGAGAGAGGAGCTCGTCGCGCCCGCGCGCCGCCGAAACTCAAACATGCACCGACAGGTTTCCTGACTCTCGTTCGCCCTAATCCCGCGCCTTCCCGGCGTCTAACATATGCCAGTGGCCCTTGCGGTTTCGTCCCGATTACAGTGGCGGGGCCGCTCCGGTATTCAACCAGATTCCCTGCGTCGCATGTATGTGATAAAATCAGTTTATTATAAATAATATTGTATAGCATTAAAATGCCATTGTCCAGAACGTCAAGGGAGAACATGAGAAATATTTTGCGCGGCGGGGGAGTGTATCGTCATTAGCGAGATGAGAATAGCCACGTTCAACGTCAACTCTTTGAAAGCGCGTCTGCCGATAGTCGAACGTTTTCTGAGCGGAGCCGGAGCGCCGGATATTTTGTGCCTCCAGGAGACGAAGTGCCAGGACGCTTATTTCCCGGTCGATTTCTTCGAGGGGCTCGGCTACAGGTGCGTGTACAGCGGAATGAAGTCGTACAACGGCGTTGCGGTCGTATCCCGCGCGACACCCGACCGCGTGAGCCGCGGGTTCGGCGACGGCATGGACACGGAGTCCGACCGGGCTCGGCTCATAATAGCGGACTTCGGCGATCTTTCGGTCGCGTGCTCGTACGTCCCGCAGGGGAAGTCCATGGACAGCCCGGACTTTCAGTACAAACTGCGGTTTTTCGATAGGCTGCGCTCCCTCTTCGAAGCGCGCTTCAAACCGTCCGGCAAGCTGCTGTGGACGGGGGACATCAACGTGGCCAGGGAGGACATCGACGTCACTCACCCGAATAACAAGCGGGATCACGTCTGTTTCTGCCAGGAGGCCAAGGACGCGCTGGAGCGCGTGATCTCCTGGGGGTTCGTGGACGTATTCCGGCATCACCGCCCGAACCCCGGGGAATTTTCCTTCTGGGACTACAGGGTGAAGGATGCGTTCGAGAGGAACATCGGCTGGAGGATCGACCATCTTCTGGCGACCCGCCCCCTGTCCGACGCCAGCGAGGACGCGTATGCCGTCAGGGACCTGCGCGCGCTGGAGCGCCCGTCCGACCACACCGCTGTGGTCGGCGTGTTCGGCCTGTAGCCCGCGATGGATCGGATTCTTGCGACGGCAAGTCTGCCCGCCACGGTCGGCGAGTGGGTACAGGGCTGGATAGGGGGCAGGGAGTCGCTGGTCAGCCTCGTCGCTGGGTGGGACGGGCGGGTCGAATTGCGCGCTTCGGGAGGCGGCGCCTCCACGGCCGGGAGCAAGGCGCTGAGGGCTTTTTCCGTCTCGAAGGAGATGTACGGGGCGTCGAGCGGGTTTAACCCCATACCGGAGGGCAGCGTCGTCAACGTCGTCAACCCCCATCCATCCGCAAAGGGACTGGCGACCTCGACCATGGACATAGCGGGCGCCTTCGCGGCCTGCGCGGCGTATGCCGGCGACCCGATGACGGAGGAGCGCCTCTTCTCGTTGTGCGCGAGCCTGGAGGCGAGCGACGGGATAATGTTTGGCGGGTTGGCCCTCGTCGACCACATCAACGGGCGGCTCGTGGAGCGCCTGCCATCCCCTCCTGAGATGACGATCCTGGTGATAATCCCGGAGGGCGCGCTTGACACGTCCGATTACAGACGGGACGATGCCAGAATGGAGCGCGTCAGGGCAATGGCTGATGCTCACGAGAGTGCCTACGGCATGTTGAAAAAGGGTTTGCTCGCCCAGGATCCGGCGATGGTCGCCGCAGCCGCCACCATGTCGGCTGCGGCGCAACAGAGCGTCATGCCCAGGGATGAATGGGATCTGCTGCTCGACATCTGCTCGTCGTCGGGGGCGCTGGGCGTGGCGGTTGCCCACTCCGGCACGGTTTCGGGACTGCTCTACTCCCCTGAAAACGTAGCCGGGGCCGACAGTGGAGAGGATCGGCTGCGGTCGGCGTTGGGCGAGGTGGCGGGAGAGAGAGCCGCGATAAAGCGCACATACGCGTCGAGCGGCTGGTTCCGCGCCGAGCGCCGTGGATAGAGTTGCGGAGGAAGTTTTTGCGGACCGCGCGGCGCCAATTATTCGCGATTGTAGTATATAATATCTTGTTAGACGTTATGATTGGTTGATCCTCGAACCACAGGCAGGACCTCGGGGCTCTGCCCCGAACCCCGCAAGGGGACCAGTCCCCGTGACCCCGTTATCATTTTTATTTTCACCCCGCGGGTGAAAATAAAAATGTAAAAAGGGTCCAGGGAGCCAGCTCCCTGGCGGGTGTGGGCAGAGCCCACGGTTTTGATCCTGGTGTTTGAGGTTGATCTTGGCGGCAAGCATCGTCGCGCGGGCTACATTGCCCCGAAAGGAAGGGCAGACATGAAAAAATGCAGTCGCTGTAACAGTAAATTCAGCTGGGACAAACAATTTTGTCCCATATGCGGCGGAGTCGTCGTAGATGTCCCTGATGCAGTCGTTGTTCCGGCGAAGGAGGAACAGGGCAAAAAAACCTTCTTGGAGGAGACGGCCGGACGTGAGGACGCGCCCGCCGCGTTGGAACCCGTTCAGGGGTTGGCCGATGAGCTGCCCGGGGAGGCGGCGCACCCGGTCTTGAAGCCGCTGGCCGCCTCGGAGCCGGAGGAGCCGCCGGCCCAGCCCGAACCGCGGTCAGGCGTTGACTGGCAGCCGGATTCTCCGAGCGTGGAGGAGACTCCGCCGCTGGAGCCCTCCGAGCGGGCGATACAATACTCCAGCCCTCCTGGCGTTCAAATTTACGGCATACCTACGATTACGCCGCCGGCCCCGGCTCCTTTCGAGCTGCCCGCGCCTCCCGCTGTGCCGTCGGGTTTCTCCGCGTCGGTCCAAAACGCCAACATGCGCGTTTTATCGGCGCCGTCCGAGGTTCAGCCGCCGCCACCCATAATCTATGGCGAGTCGCCGTCCGAACATGAGACGAATCCGCCCGCGCCTCCCGCGGATATGACCGGGTCAGTCCCTTCCTGGGACGCGCCGGAGCCGGCTGCCGCTCCCGTTCCTGACGCCGCGCCGGCGGGTCCCGCGCCTGGTGTTCAAATTTACGGCATACCTACGATTACGCCGCCGGTCCCGGCTCCTTTCGAGCCACCCGCGCCTTCCGCTGTGCCGCCGGGTTTCTCCGCATCGGTCCAAAACGCTAACATGCGCGTTTTATCGGCGCCGTCCTCCGAGGTTCAGTCGCCGCCCGAACATGAGACGAATCCGCCCGCGCCTCCCGCGGATATGACCGGGTCAGTCCCTTCCTGGGACGTGCCGGAGCCGACTGCTGTTCCTGACGCCGCGCCGGCGGGTTTCGCGCCTGGTGTTCAAATTTACGGCATACCTACGATTACGCCGCCGGTCCCGGCTCCTTTCGAGCCGCCCGCGCCTCCCGCTGTGCCGTCGGGTTTCTCCGCATCGGTCCAAAACGCCAACATGCGCGTTTTATCGGCGCCGTCCTCCGAGGTTCAGCCGCCGCCGCCCATAATCTATGGCGAGTCGCCGCCCGAACATGAGACGAATCCTCCCGCCCCCCCCGCGTATATGACCGAGTCAGTCCCTTCCTGGGACGCGCCGGAGCCGGTTGCCGCTCCTGACGCCGCGTCGGCGGATGTGTTTGCGCCGAGCGGGCCGGGCGATCTGAACGTGTCAAAAACAGCCGGGCCCTCCGAGCCGATTGAAATAGTTCCGGCGATATCGCCGCCGACGGACGCCCTTCCGACCGCCACTGCCCTGCCGGAGCCCCCCATCGGAGTGCAGCCGATACGCCTGACTCACTCGAAATCCGAAACGTCGGCCAGGCGAGGAGGGGCAGGCAGATATCAGGTGAGGGAGGTGCGGCATGAGGATATCCAGACGCCGCGGGCACCCGCGGCGGAGCCGGCGTTCGTTCCGGTGCCGCCGCCCGTCCGGTCCCCGATGCCCGAGCCTCCCGCTCCGGTTTATGAGCCGGCCCTGCCGTTGACGCGGCAGGAGCCCGCCGCCGCTTCCGCGAATGGCCCCGAGGTCCAGCCGTTAGGCGCCGCGATATACAAGCCGGAGTTGCCGCCGCGGCGCGAGGGGACCGCGGAGGCCGCCCCGTTGTCCGCCAAGCCTCCGATTCCCGCCCCGCCGCCGCCAGTTCAGTCCGTGGCTTCGAGGTTGGCTGCCTCCATATACAAGCCCGAGTTGCTCGTGCCGAAAACAGAGCCGGCGAAAGCCGGCGAAGCGGATGCGATCCCGGAGGTCCCCTCGGCACAGAAGGAAGCGCAGCCCGCCCAAGATGCGCCGGACAAGGACGACTACACCAAGAAGGTCGCCAGGAGGTTGTACGACGAGCCGCCGCCCGAGAGCGAATTTTTGAGGATGTTCCCTGACGCGAGAGCTTGATTAAATGGTCGGAACGACGTTTGAGTGTTTTAGGGAGCCGGTCCCGGCGGGATTTGAACCTTTGTCCTTCAGGCCCCTGACGACAAACGGGCATTTCTCTGATATGAGCGAGTGCGCCGGCAGGATCGATACGCGGCGCGGGAGCATCCGGTCGTCGAGATGAAGGTGTTGAAGAGGGGTTTTCGGGAACAGATGCGCCGCGGCAGGGAATCCCGTGAGGCGAGCGTGCTTGGGTATATACCGACGAGGCTCTACGCGGGAATGAGCCTCGTTACGTTTGGTCTGTACCCGTATGTATGGATGTGGTACAACGCTGAGGCCTTCGCCAAAATAGGGGAAGGCAGGATCGATAAGCGCGCCGTAAGGCGCTGCGCCGCGAGTGGTTTCCTGGCGCAGCTCTTGATACCCGCCGCGGCTGTGTACGCCGCGTGGTGGTGGTTCACCGGCCGCGCCGGGGTGCGCGATGTCCTGACCGCGCTCCTCGCGGCGTATGCGGTTCTGCAGGTGTTGGTAGTGCTTCCACTCTCGTGCTCTCTCCGCTTTTGCCTGCGGTGGGCGCTGAGGGGCGCGGTTATATCCTGGGACAGGGACGGGGTGATGATAGAGCGCACCGCCGCGTCGTGGCTGAAGCTGTTTCTCTTTGGCTCGGTATATATCCAGTATCACATAAACAGGCTCATCGGCCTGGGTATGCCGGGGTTCGCGGACGCTGACGAGATAGAGCCGGATCGCTCGATCGGGGAGATCATAGACGACTATATCATCATCGGCAGGACCGATTACGCGGCCGAGCCGTGGACCAAGGACGACTACGATTGGGGGCCGGACGACGACGATGGCTGAGATAAAGAGATATTGCGGCCAGTGTTTTAAGTCGATGCCGCCTGACTGGAATCAACGCTTTTGCCCCGTGTGCGGCGGCAGGGTCAAGTACAAGCTGATAAAAAGGAAGCCCCGCAAACAGCCTCAGACGACCGAGAGAAGGGAGAAGACAGCGGAGAAGCCCATCCGCGCCGCGCGCAGGATGCCGGGCCGAGGCTCCAGGGGCATCTTCACGAGCGCCGGCAAGTCCATACTGGGACCGAGGTTCATGTGCGTGCACCCGTTACTGTTCTTCGTCACGAACGTATTTACGCTCGGGTGCCGCTCCGTCCTCTGGGTTTTTGACAATATGCCCTCCCTCAACATGATGGCGAAGCGCGAGGAGAAGATGACAAAGGGGCCGATATACCTGTGGTTCACCTCGTATTTTTTCGCGCTCTCCTTCTTGGCCGTGTCGGGGTTCGAGTTGTTCACGCCGGGCTTCGGGGTGTCCGCCCTCCGGGACTCCACCGCGCTCAGGATGGCCGTTTTATTCATGTCCGTCTCCCTGCTCGCCGGCAAGTACCTGCAATATTGGACGAGGGAGGCGGTAATCGACGGGCTGAGGTCCCATGAGATGGAGAGGATAGCCGCCAAGGCGAACACGTTCGCCCCGTCGCCGATGCTGATATGGTTTTTGGGGTTCCCCTACATACAATTCCACGTAAACAGGATGATCAGAAAGAAGATGCTCTCGGGCTGCGCGTGGTCTGAGGAGAAACACAGCGCGACCGCGCTGGAGAAACACAGCGTATCCGCGGTGAGAAGGATCGCTCGGCAGCAAAAACAAAACCCCGCCCAGCAGGGCGAGTCCCCGTCGGATTCGAGGAAACGCTGATCCTCAAACCTCGGGACCAAAACCGTGGGCTCTGCCCACACCTGCCAGGGAGCCAGCTCCCTGGACCCTTTTTACATTTTTATTTTCACTCGCAGGGTGAAAATAAAAATGATAGCGGGGTCAAGCGGGCTGGTCCCCTTGCGAGGTTCGGGGCGGAGTCCTGATGTCTTGCCTGTGGTTCGAGGTTGATTAATTCGCCTTGGCAGCATTTTGCCGTTTAAGGGGAGGGATGCGCAAGGTTTTTAATCCTCACCCTTCATGCCCCTAACTATTAAATCAGCCTTCTTGAATCTTTGATGAACCTATTTCACCTTGAGGCTTATGGTGTAGCCGCCCCCGCTGCCGCCGCTCCCGGTGAAATGAGAGGAACTCTCGATTTTTTTGTCCAGAGCGCTCCGCAGCGACGAACCAGCCGGGAATCCATCGAACTCCACCCATAAAGAGTTAGCCGAGTCTCTTCGAACCTCCAAATAGTTTAGGTAAGCGGAGTCTCCCTCCTTGGTGAGGTAGACGTCGAGACTGCTCATGATGTCGGAAGGATCGGCTCCGACGAAGGCGGCCAGACCGTCCGACGTTCTGGTCCTGTGCGCCATGGAATAAGCCAGCATAGCGCTTTTTATGCCCTCGAGGTCCGCCAGAGCCGCGGCTGCGTCGGTGTTGTCCGTGCCGCGCCCTGCCGCCAGCATCATGCCTCCGGCCAATATCCCGATTATCATTATCACCAACAGCACCTCGACCAGCGAGTAGCCATGCGACACCCGTTTCTTATCGTCAGCGGACACGTTTTGAACCCCTCTCTATATAAGGACGCTCACGATAATATATCATCCGAACGAACTATAGTAAATGGGGTTTTAGATTCATGCGGGGCTCAGTTAAAAACCTGAGACCTATGAGTCAATATACGCGCCATGCTGCTGTTGACCTTGCGCTGATATGAGGCCGAGCTTTTGCCGTAATAGCGGTCTATCGCCGCCTGAACGGACCCGTATGTCTTGATGTAGCGGGAGAGGATCAGGCAGCCCGCCGCTATGGCGTACTCCGGGTCGGCGAGAGGGTTTTTCCCCGGCGCCGGCTGAATGCCGTTCGACGTGAGGAGGCCGTTGTGTATCCTCCACATGACCTGCATGACCCCGGATGCCCCCTTCGGGCTTACGGCATTTGGGTCGAACGTGCTCTCGACCTGGGCCACCGCGGTCGAGAGCGTCGATGGGACTCCGTACTTGCCGCTGTAGTGCACCAGCGCGGCGGCCTCCCTCCACGCGGTCTTGGCGTCTATCCTGCCGTTGGACTTGCGGATGAAGATCGCCGTGCTGGCTACAGTCCTCTGCTGCTCGGCGGACATATATTTGACATGCCTGAGCGCGCTGTCCGGGTGCTCCGCCTGCCAGGCGTCGAGATGCCCCCTGGACAGCCCCATGGACTTGACGGCCGCCATCACGGACTCGCTGTAGGCTCCTCCGATGTCTGCGGGAATCGCCTCGCCGGGCTGCCCCGCCCGCGCACCGCGTACCCCGCCCGTGTCCCCGTCGGACGTCAGGCGCGATGCGATGAAAAACGACAGGACGACGAAGGGAAGGGCTGCCGACAGAAACAGCGCCGCTCTCTTGAGCTGGTTGAGACACGAGTTTTTTCTTGAACAGCGCATCGCTATTACCTCCCCTTATTTAGGGACAATACACCCGTAAAGGGATGATGGATTTGATGTTTTTTCAAGATGATTGTTCTGTGGGCACCTCTCCTGAGAGAAATTATCATACAGAAAAAAAAGGATTAGTCAAGTCGCCCGTTCGCGCCCGAGGCGTTTTAGCGCGGATATCGCTCAAAAAATCAACGTATGGCGCGGGTTTTGGCAATGATTTTTAGGGGAGAGTCACGTAAAACATAAAAATTTAGGAAATAATCCGCCCGCTCGATAAAACACCTCCCCTCAGCGCTCCCGGCCGGAGGTCTGAGGCTCCCCTGCCGGGAGCGCTGAGGCTCGTCGCTTGAGGCGCGATATCTGGTATAGTATGCGCGTCTGCGGTATGCGCAGTAAAAAATTTGGAGGTGTCCTATAAAATGGAAGTAGTTTTCAGCGGGATGAGGCCGACGGGCAGGCTGCACCTGGGCCACATGGCCGGAGCCCTGACCAACTGGGTTCGGCTGCAGGACGATCATGAGTGTTATTTCTCCCTGGTGGACTGGCACGCGCTCATGTCCGACTACGCCGACCCGCGCAAGCTCGGGGAAAATACCCGCGAGATACTGCTGGATTGGCTGGCGGTTGGCCTCGACCCGGAGAAGTGCGCCATCTTCGTCCAGTCCCACGTGCGGGGGCACATAGAGCTCCACCTGGCGCTGTCGCTGCTGACGCCTCTCGGATGGCTCGAGCGCAACCCGACGTACAAGGAGCAGATACTGAACCTCCAGAACAAGGACCTGTCGACATACGGTTTTCTGGGGTATCCGGTGCTCATGGCCTCCGACATACTTATCTACAAGGCGACCAAGGTCCCGGTGGGGGAGGACCAGTCGGCGCACCTCGAGCTGTCCAGGGAGATCGCGCGCCGCTTCAACCACCTCTACGGGAAGGGGCGCGAGATATTCCCGGAGCCGGAGACGATCCTGACGCGATATCCGAAGATACCGGGGACCGACGGCCGCAAGATGAGCAAGTCCTACGGCAACACCCTTGACATAGCGGACGAGATAAGCGCGCTCGACAAAAAAATCCGCACGATGATCACCGACCCGGCCCGCGAGAAGAGGAGGGACCCCGGGGAGCCGGGCAAGTGCCCCGCGTGGGACCTGCACAAATTCTTCAACGACGACCCCTCCCAGATGGAGGAGATACCGGTCGGCTGCCGCACAGCTGGCATCGGGTGCATCGACTGCAAGAAGATGCTGATCGCGCACGTGGCGAAGCGCATGGCGCCGGTTCATGAGCGCAGGCGCCATTTCGAGTCGCGCGAGGGAGAGCTTAAGGACATACTGATCTCCGGGGCCGAGCGGGCCAGGGAACGGTCCGAGCGAACCATGGACGAGGTCAGGGACGCCCTCTGTATGCTTGAGATCTGACGCGGGCGGTATGCGGGACGAAAAAGCGTTCCACGTGACCCTCGGGGAGTTCTCGGGCCCGCTGGACCTGCTCTGCCATCTGGTGGAGAGCAGCGAGATAGACGCGTCCACGGTCAGGCTGACGGACGTGCTCTCGCAGTACGTGTCGTACCTGCTCGACTCGAAAAAAGCGACCCTGGCCGAGCTGGCGGAGTTCTTCTCGCTCGCCGTCAGGCTGATCATACGCAAGGTACGCGCGCTCATGCCTAAGGACGACGCGCGGGATGGAGGCGCGGAGTGCGCGGAGGGGGAGGACGAGCCGGAGGTTCCCGAGGACGGGCAGGGCGAGGAGACCCTCCACGCCCTGCTCGAACGCTTCAAACCATACAGGAGCGCCGCCGCCCGCCTGACGGAGATGAAGGCGTCCCGCGAGCGGTCGAGCGTCAGGATATCCGACGAGGGCGGGCCTCCGTGGTTCGACATAGGCGACCTTTACGGGCTCGCCGTGCTCTGGTGGAGCCTCATAGAGGAGCGCTCGCGCGGCAGGGCGCCCGACTCCGAGAGCCGCTTCATGATGGAGATACCGGACGCGGTCCCCGAGGAGGTTCTGGTGGAGCGCAGGATGGACGAGGTCTGGGCACTGCTCGGCGAGTCGCGCGGCGAGTCGCTTCGCGCGTTGCTGCGGGACTTCGGGCCCGACGGGCTGATCGTAACCCTGCTGGCCCTCCTGGAGCTGTCGAGGCTCGGGCGCATAAGGGCCTCCCAGGCCGAGCCGTGGGGGGACGTGACTGTCGAGAGGAGGGAGAGCGCCGTTGAAGTATGATCTGCTGATGAGGCAGCTGGAGGCGCTGCTCTTCGTCTCTCCCCAGCCGGTATCGGAGGATGATCTGTCCGCGGTGCTGGGGCAGTCGGCTGAGGCCGTGGCCCAGGGCATATCGAGGCTGAACGCGGTTTACGGCGAGGGGCGCGGGGTTGTCCTGCTCAGGCTCGCCGGCGGCTGGCAGATGGCGACCGCGCCCGATCTGGACGGCGCAGTCGCGGATTTTCAGGGTTCGCTTCTGTCACAGAGGGTACATTTAAGTAAGGCCGCGCTGGAGACTCTGGCCGTGGTGGCTTACAATCAGCCCGTAACCAGAGGCGAGGTGGAGGAGATTCGCACCGTCAGGTGCGACAGGGTGATCGAAACCCTCATGAAACACGGGCTGGTTCGTGTGGCGGGGCGCAGGAAGAGCATCGGCAATCCCCTGCTCTACAGGACCACCGACAGGTTTCTGGAGATCTTCGGGCTCGAGTCCATCTCCTCCCTTCCGACGCTGGAGGAGCTGCGGGAGACCTTTGCCGAAGCTCCTCCGGACGGCTGCGATGAGTGACGGCGGAGCCGCGGAGTTCCCGATGCGGCTCAACAGATATATGGCCCTCTGCGGGGTAGCCGCCAGGCGCAAGGCGGAGGCACTGATACTCTCGGGGCGCGTCGCGGTCGACGGCGCGGCAGAGACCTCCGTCGGGCGGGTTCTCACCGGGGCTGAGGAGGTTCGCGTTGACGGTGCGGTGATCGGGCTTGCCCGAGGGGTGTACATCGCGCTGAACAAACCGCGGGGGGTCCTCTCCGCCGTGAGCGACGCCAGGGGGGAGACGGTGCTGGACCTCCTGCCGGATTTTTACAGGCGCCTCGGGATATTTCCCGTCGGAAGGCTCGACAGGGACAGCGAGGGGCTTATACTGCTCACGAACGACGGAAAATTCGCGCAGCGGATCGCGCATCCGTCATGGGGCGTAAAAAAGACGTACATCGTTTTTTTGCGCCATGTTATGGGGAGAAAAGTGATGAAGGAATGGGCAAGTGGTGTTATTATAGGCGGCAGGATTGCCAAACCCGTAGAAATATCTATGGTTGGCAAAGGTGGGTTGTGTGTGCGCGTGGTACTCGAAGAGGGCTTCAAGAGGGAGATACGCCTCATGGCGAGGGCGCTGGGGAATGAGGTAGTGCGTCTTCAAAGGATAGGCATTGGCGGGATGTTCATGAAAAGACTGCCGATGGGCATGTTTCGCGAGTACGGCTGCGAGGAAATGCGGAAGATGCTTGCGGAGGGCGGAGAAGTATGAGGAAACGCGGGATAAATTGCCGAGAGGGCATTTAAGCGTTTTGGGGCGCTGATCTTGTCTGGGTTTGAAACCTTATCCTTCAGGCGCTTGACGATGAATCAGCGTTTTCTTGGGAGTTTTTGATTTGAGGTAAAGAATTTCGTCCAAATTTTTCGGAGGGATGCCTATGCAGGGACTAGACGACCGCACCCGTGATCTTATACAGCGTCGCGTTTTAAAGCGCGTCAAGGACATTCCGTCTTTGCCTCAGTTCGTGGTGGAAACCCTGACCAAGCTGGACGATCCGAAGAGCAGCGCGACCGACGTGGGGGCGAGGCTTTCCAAGGACGAGGGTCTTGTGTTGCGGGTCCTGCGCCTTGCGAACTCCGCCTACTACGGCCTCTCCCGGAGGATCACCGGGGTCTCCGAGGCCATCTCGTTCCTCGGCTTCAAGACCGTAAAGAGCATCGTCCTGGCGGCGTCCGTGTATAAGTTCATGGACAGCTCATTCACCGGCTACTCCCTGGACAGGGGTGAGATGTGGAGGCACTCCCAGGGGGTGGCGGCCGCCTCCCGCTACCTCTGCGAAAAGCTCGACGCCGGGGATCCTGAGGAGGCGTATATAGGCGGCCTCATGCATGACATAGGCAAGATAGTGCTCAACGACTACGTCCGCTTCGGCTACAGCATAATACTTCGCCTGGTCGAGGAGGACGGGGTGCCGTTCTGCGAGGCCGAGCGACAGGTGCTGGGGTTTGACCACGCACAGGTCGGAGGGCTTGTGATGGAGCAGTGGAACCTGCCTGACGCTTACTCGTACATTACGGCGTACCACCACTCCCCGGGGAACGCCCCGAAGGACGCGGACAAATGTCGGGGCATCCTCGACGTGGTTCACGTCAGCAACGCCATGTGTATAATGCTGGGCGTGGGGATAGGGGCCGACGGGATGCAGTACAACATATCCACGGACAGCCTGGAGCGCCTTGGCATCGCGGATAGTACGGAACAGATAATGGGTGAGTTCGTGGATATAATCTCCGCGATGGAAGACGAAGTAAAAGACGATTGAGCTTCATGCCCGCGGAGGACAGAGCCCCCGTAATCGTGATAGACGGTCCGGCTGGGGCCGGCAAGAGCACGGTCGCCCGGGAGGTCGCCCGCAGGATGGATTTGCCGTTTCTGGACACGGGGGCGATATACAGGGCGATAACGCTTGTGTTGCTGCGGGATCAAATACCCCCTGCCGACTCCCCTAAGCTCAGGGAGAGGGTTTTGGATTTTCGCGTATCCTTCTCCGATTGCCGCGTGTTCGTGGGCACGGAGGATGTGACGGAGGCGATAAGGACCCCCGAGATCGACCGCGCCGTCTCCGCCTATTCGGCGCTGAGGACGGTGAGGGAGTCCCTGCTCGACATACAGAGGAACCTTGCCGAGAACGGGCTGGTCGCGGAGGGGCGGGACATGGGGACGGTGGTTTTCCCATACGCTGATGTCAAGATATTTCTGACCGCATCCCCCGAGGCCAGGGCCGGCCGGAGGTACCATGAGCGCGTGGGGAGGGGTGAGGCGGTCTCCTACGACGACACGCTCTCGGCCGTGAAACGCCGGGACAGGATGGACTCGGAGCGCTCTGAGGCGCCGCTCAGGGCGGCGGAGGACTCCATGCTGTTCGACACGACCTGCCGCGACTTCGAGCAGGTCGTGTCCAGGATAATGGACATGTG
The DNA here is from genome assembly GCA_031269245.1 of Synergistaceae bacterium. GTDB lineage: Bacteria > Synergistota > Synergistia > Synergistales > Synergistaceae > JAIRKI01. The sequence continues at coordinate 14,243 of JAISZL010000044.1, forward strand.
CCGGAGCAAATTGAAGATCCCGGCGATATGATGGCCGGCAATGTCTTCTACCGCTCCGTAAAGACGGCGTTCCGAGTGTTTTTCACTCTGTACAACAGGCTGGAGGTGCGGGGGCGGGAGAACATCCCCCCTGGAGGGGCCGCGATAGTCGCCTCCAACCACTCAAGCAACATCGACCCTCCGCTCATAGGCAGCGTTTATCCCGGCACTCTTCGATATTTGGCCAAGGATTCGCTGTTCAGTGTCCCGTTGCTGGGATTCCTCATCAGGGCGTTGGGGGCCATACCGGTGTCCCGCCAGGACAGTCAGCGGGCTGGGGTCGTCATGAAGCTGTTGCTGGAGCGGCTGGGGGAGGGCGAGACGATACTGGTGTTCCCGGAGGGGACCCGTAGCAGGGACGGCAGGCTGAAGCCCCTCGAGGGGGGGGCGGCGTTCCTCTCCGTCAAAGCCGGAACCCCGGTCATACCGGTGTTTGTCCGCGGCTCATATAAGGCGTGCCCTCCCGGCAAGATGTTCCCCAACCCGTCCAAGCTCGTCGTATCGGTCTCAAAGCCCCTATTCCCCGACGCGGGGATAGAGAGCGAGCGTGAGAGGAGGCTCGCCCTGACGCGATCGCTGGAGGGTGCGCTGCGCGCCCTCGCATCGGAGGCGGAACATCACGATTGACCTTGGGGGGAGCTCCCTCGCGGCGCTGATTGCCTCAACCGGGAGCGCGGACGACGAGTCGGGCGGGTCGATGGACGAGCTGGCGCTGCTGTTGTCGAATCTCGACGTCAGGGTGGCCGGGCGCGTTATCCAGCGCCGGAGCGCGCCGGACCCCGCGACGTTCATCGGTGGGGGCAAGGCGCTGGAGGTGGCGGGTTTCGCGCGCAGCGTCGGGGTGGGGTTGCTGGTTGTCGACGGAGCGCTCACTCCGACGCAGCGCAGCAACCTGAAAAAAATTTGCGGGCTTGAAGTCTGGGACAGGACATTTACAATAATGAAGATATTCGAGAGGAGGGCAAACACCTCTGAAGCGCGCCTCCAGGTCGAGCTCGCCATGCTGAGGTACGAGATCCCGTCCCTGAAGGGGCTGGGCCGTCAGATGTCCCGCCTGGGCGGCGGCATAGGCACGCGCGGCCCGGGCGAGACGGAGTTCGAGCGCCACAGGCGCAAGCTGGAGCGCAGGATAAAGCGGATAGAGCGCATCCTCGGCGAAGTGCGCGGGCGCAGGGAGCGGCGCAGGCAGAGGAGGTCGCGCGACGGAAGCCGCACAGTATCCCTGGTGGGCTACACGAACAGCGGGAAGTCCTCGCTGCTGAGAGCGCTGTCCGGGGATTTGGGCATCGTCTCCGAGGACAGGCTCTTTTCGACGCTGGACACCGTGACGCGCAGGGTGGAGGACCGCGGCGGGCGGGGCTTCCTGCTGTCCGACACGGTCGGCTTCATCCGGCGGCTGCCGCCCGAGCTGGTGGCGGCGTTCCGGGCGACGCTGGAGGAGGTCTCGAACGCCGACCTGCTCCTGCTGGTGTTGGATGCGGCTTCGCCCGAGCCGATGGCGAGCTTCGAGATAGTCATGGACACGCTGAGGGACATCGGAGCGGACGAGATACCTCGCCTGGTGGTCCTTAACAAGATGGACATAGCTCACGAGGAGTCCGTCTTCGTGTCCGCCGGCCTCTCAGGGCTGGGCGAGGAGTCGGTGCCGGTGAGCGCGCTCACCGGGCAGGGGTTGCGCGAGCTCGTCTGCGCGACGAGCGATAAGCTGTTCGAGATGGGAAAACGCTGATTTATCGCCAAGGGCATAAAGGGTGAGGATGAAAACCACTCTGGAACCCGCGCCCCTAAACGCTTAAAATGTCGTTTTGGGCATTTAAGAAGGCTGATTTTATAGTTAGGAGCCTAAAGAGCGAAGATTTAAACCCCTGCGGCGTCAGCTTTTCTAAACGGCAAAATGTCGTCCAAGCGAGTTAATCAGCGTTTCCCTAAAAAAATCTGGAGGTGCGATTCGAATGTACGTCAGCATGACTGGTTTCAGCAGAACCGCCATTGAACGCGAGTGGGGGACCGTGACGCTGGAGCTGTCGAGCGTGAACCACAGATACCAGGAGATATACGTCCGGCTGCCGCGCGAGTTCTCCTCTTGGGAGCCGTGGTTCCACCAGAGGATGCGCTCTCTCTACCGCAGGGGCAAGGCGCAGTTGCGCGTCGACATAGAGTGGAACGCGTCATCCGAGGCCGTCTCGCTCAACAAGTCCGTGCTGGCCCGCTATTGCGTGGAAATCTCCGGCGTCAGGGACTCCTTGGGCGCTCTGGGCGCCAAGTGCGAGATATCCCTTGACGCGCTGGTAAACCTCCCGGGGGTGCTGGACACCCAGGGGAGGACGGGCATAGGGCGCGACGACGCCACGGAGGCGCTGCTATCCGAGCTGCTCGACCTCGGCGTTGGCCGGTGGAACGAGATGAGGCGGTCTGAGGGCGATCACCTCCGCGAGGCCATAGCCGTTCATCTGGAGGCGCTCTCGCGGCATATGTCGGACATAGAGCGCGCCTGGCCGGGGGCCAGGGATGCGGCGTTCCGGGCGATGGTCGATCGCGTCGGGTCGGCGCTGGAGGCGTCGGGCGCCGCGCTACCCGACGAGTCGAGGCTAGCTCAGGAGGTTATCATCCTGGCCGACAGGTGGGACGTATCGGAGGAGATCTCCCGCATGGCGAGCCACATAGCGAAATTCCGGGAGGCTGGTGAATCGCGGGAGCCCGAGGGTCGCAAGCTGGACTTCATAGTCCAGGAGATGAATAGGGAGGCCAACACCATCAACTCCAAGGTCTCTAACGCGGAGATACGCTGGATGGCGGTCGAGGCTAAGGCCGCCATCGAGAGGATAAGGGAGCAGATACAGAATTTGGAGTGAGGTGGATTATGTGAGCTGTCGTCTTGTGCACATCGGTTTCGGCAACATGGTGGCCGCCGACCGGGTCGTGGCCATCATCAATCCCGTCAGCGCCCCGATGAGGCGGCTGCGCGAGGAGGCCAGGGAGGCTGGCCTGCTGGTGGACGCCACCCAGGGGCGAAAAACCAGATCGATACTGGTAATGGACAGCAAACATGTGGTAATATCAGCCATCCAGCCCGAGACCATCTCCGCGCGGTTCGCGGATGCCTCCGAGAACGCCTTGGAGGAGGGGGCTAAGGGGGAAGATTGATGAAGGAGCGCGGAAATCTCTTCATACTCTCCGGCCCTGCCGGCGCCGGCAAGGGAACGTTGCGTAAGAAGCTGTTCGAGGAGATGCCGGACCTCGTGTTCTCCGTGTCGTGCACGACACGGGAGATGAGGCCCGGCGAGACGGATGGAGCGGACTACCGCTTCATAACCGGGGAGGAGTTCGCCCGCATGGCGGAGGGCGGCGAGTTCCTCGAGTGGGCTGAGGTGCACGGGAACTGTTACGGCACGAGGCGAGGTGACGTGGACTCGTCACTCGGCGAGGGGCGCGACGTGCTGCTGGAGATCGACGTGCAGGGCGCGCGCCAGGTGAAGTCCAAGGTGCCGGACGCCATCCTAATATTCATAACCGCCCCGTCGCTCGATGAGCTCGAGTGCAGGCTGGCGGAGAGAGGGACCGAGAGCCGGGATCAGATGGCGGTGCGCCTGCGCAACGCAGCCGAGGAGATGAGCCGCGCGCACGAGTACGACCACATAGTGGTGAACGACAGGATAGATCGGGCGGCGTATGAGCTTGCGGGTATAATTGAAAAGTACAGATCCAGGAGAACAGCGACATCGAGCAGTGGAGGTGCGGAACGATGATATACAACAACCTTGAGAAAATCTATGAGACGACGCGCATCGAGAACAAGTACGCGCTTGCGATGATAGTCTCCATGCGCGCCCGTCAGCTGAGCGAGCAGAAGGGGCGTCTGTTGGACGGGGAGAGCAGCGAGCGCTACATCACCTACGCGATAGACGAGATAGAGTCGCGGAAGCTCGACATATCCACGTCGATATCGCATTCAGGGTCCAACGATGCCTCCAGGGTGGGCGCGGAGTAAAAAAATCCTGCTCGGGGTCAGCGGCGGCATCGCGGCCTACAAGACGCCGGATCTGGTCCGGGCGTGGATAAAGGTGGGCTGTGAGGTCGAGGTGATTTTGACAGACATGGGCGCGCGCCTCGTGTCCCCCCTGGCGCTTTCGGTCCTGTCCAAGCGCAGGGCATGGCGCGACTGTGACCTCAGCTCCGACGAGCGGGGGTGGAGGATTCCTCACATATCCCTCTCCGGCTGGGCGGACGTCATCGTGATAGCCCCCTGCACCGCCAACGTCCTTCGCATGGCGGCTTGCGGCGACTCCAGCACGCTTCTGGGGGCCGCCATGCTGGCGCACGACTCCCCTATTGTGTTCTTCCCGGCGATGAACTCGCGCATGTGGACGAACCCGGCCACGAGGGAGAACGCGCGCGTGCTTCGGGAGCGCGGACACAGGGTCGTGGACCCGGACTCTGGACCTCTCGCCTGCGGATACGAGGGTACGGGGCGGCTGCCGTCCGCCGATGCCATACTGGACGAGACGTGGTGCGCGCTCCGCAAGGACAAGGACTTCGCCGGCAGGAAGGTTCTGGTCACGGCGGGGCCGACTCATGAGTACATCGACCCGGTGCGCTTCATCTCGAACCCCAGCTCCGGAAAGATGGGTTGCGCCATAGCCGCGGAGGCGAGGTACCGCGGGGCCGAGGTGGTTTTGGTCTCCGGCCCGACCTCCGAGCGCCCCCCGAGCGGTGTCAGGGTGGTCAGCGCCGTAAGCGCGCTCGATATGTCGAACGCGTGCATGGCGGAGCTGCCTGACTCCGACGTGATCGTCAAGGCCGCCGCCGTTGGGGACTACAGGGCGAGGGATCGCTCCGGCAGGAAGATAAAGAGAGGAGCTTCCCCGTCAATGGAGCTGGCCCTGGAGCGGAACCCGGACATAGCGGCGGAGATAGGCCGGCGCAAGCGCCCGGATCAGATATTGGCCGGTTTCGCCGCTGAGACGGACGACATGAGGGAGAACGCGCTGAAGAAGATAAAGGACAAAAATCTCGACCTGATAGCGGCGAACGACGTCTCGCGGGCCGGATCGGGTTTCGCCTCGGACGCCAACAGCATAGACATATATTTCGCGCGGCGGTACGGGCGCGGCGCGAAAAGCGCCTCGGGCAGCAAATGGGAGGTAGCCTCCGCACTGCTGGACGAGATCGCGTCCATGCTGCCGCCAAAGTGAGTGACGAACCGGCGCCGTTTGGTCCGGTCCTTTGACGGCGCGGGCCGTCGCGTGAAATTCGAGAGTGTCGGGCCATGACTCGTTGCGACGGCCAGGACGCCTCGGATGGCTCCGTATCGACCGTATCGGTGACCGTGCCCGGCCCTTGGTGGACTGACCTCACGTACCTCGTAGGCCGCGACCTGGCCCCGGATGGGTATCTCGCGCCGGGAGTCAGGGTGAGGGTCCCTGTGGGCGCCGGTTCCAGGGTGGGCGTGGTGGTCCGTTCCGGCGAGCGCGGCGCCGGGGACGAATACGACGGCGAGTTGCGCCGCGTGTCGGAGGTCGTGGACGAGCGCCCCATTCTGAGCGATGCCATGATGAAACTGCTGAGGTGGTTCTGCGACGCTCACCTCTGCGGTATGGGGACCGCGATGAAGGCGCTCCTCCCCAGCGCGTTTCTCCGAGGCGAGCCGTTTGGCGCGCCGGGCGAGCCAATGCTCCCTCGCGTGGGCGTAGTCTCGTTCCTCTATGATTCTGAGGACGAGGCGAGATTCGAGCGATACGCGAGGATCCTCTCCGACGGGGAGCCGTCATTGGTGATTTTCCCCATTCACCTCGCGGCCAGGCGATTCCATGCGTATCTGGCCGATTCTCCGCACATGCCGATGGATTTGAAGGAGAGGATATTCTTGTTTCCGCGCAACGGCGCCAAGGCGGAGTGGGCGGCTTGGAAAAAGCTCATGTCGGGCGACGGAGCGTTGATCGTGGTCGGCGGGCAGAGCGCCGCAATGGCACCGTTGCGCGGGATGGCCCGCGTCATCGTGGAGGACGAGAGCAGCCACGTCTGGCGCACGCTGCGCCCCCCCATCCACAACGTGCGCGGCTTGCTGTCGTACCGCGCGCGGCTGGAGGGAGCGTCGCTCCTGTTGGGCGGGCGAATGCCGTCGCCGCGCGCGTACATGCGGCTCGTGTCCGGAGGGGGCGCGCAGTCAGGAGCGCGTACCGGCAGGAAGATCTTCTTCGTGGACCTCCGAATGGCGTACTCCCCTTCGATAAAGGGCGTCATGGACTCCCTGGCGGTGAGCGAGCCTCTGGTGAGGGAGACCGACTTGGCCCTCGCGAGCGGCGAATGGGCGATATGGATACTGGACCGGCGCGGCTACGCTGGGGAGATCGTCTGCCAGGAGTGCGGCGCTCCGGTGAAGTGCTCCAGGTGCGGAAGCGCGATGCGCTGGGAGTCGTCGCCCGCCCGCGTGACCTGCGTCTCCTGCGGCGCCTCCGCGCCTCTGCCGGAGGAGTGCCCCAACTGCGCCGGCAGGCTCCTCTCCGCGCATCGGCCAGGGCTCGAGGCGCTCGAACCTCTGGCGCGCGCCGCCATCAATTCCCCCGCACCCATAGTCTCGCTGGAGGGAGATGACGAGCGGACGCGCGCCGCGATAGAGGGGGCGCGGCCAGGGCTGATCTTGGGCACCAGGGCCGCTTTGGCGCTCTGCGACTCCGTCAAGGTCGGCCTCGTCGGGTGGATAGACGCGGACGGAGAGGCCCGGTCCGGCGAACATGACGCGCGGGTGCGGGCGTACTCGCTCATCTGGGAGTCACTGTGGCGAGGCATATCCTCCGCTGGCAGAAGGGTCATACTCCAGACGAGGCGTCCGGGGCAGGACTGGCAGCGGGGCCTGGCCCACGGCCCCCAGGGCTGGAGGACGTTCTGGAGAGACGAGCTGAAGGAGCGCAGGGAGCTCTCCATGCCGCCCTTTAACTCCCTGGTGAAGATCGAGTCGAACGCCCCCCAGATCCGGGTTATGGCTGAGAAATTGGAGGCGTCTGGATTTGAATGCTGGTCCCCCGACGAGCCCAACGCCAAATCCGGAACGCTCTGGGTAAGGACCAAGCGTTTGGCCGAACTGAGGCGCGCGCTGGAGCCGTACTTCCAAATAACGCGCGTGCGCCGGGGATTCCCTGCGGTCGTAGTATGGCACGAGTGAACATTTTTTAACGTTTATCCTGATGAACAAAAAAGTAGTGACAAAATAACTCTCGCCCATTATAATGCCCCTATAACAAATGGAGATGGAGGGGGGCATAGACAATGCAAAAAACGCTTGACGCCCAGATGAAATCCGGTAGCCTTCTCCAGGCTCCAGGCTCCAGGCTCCAGGCTCCAGGCTCCAGGCTCCAGGCTCCAGGCTCCAGGCTCCAGGCTCCAGGCTCCAGTAGTCATTCACGCCTGACGCTGACGTTTTTTTGCGCCGCGCTTTTTAAACTCACTTCAAATTTTCAAAAAAAGTGTATGTATTTGATTGTGGACGGCGGATTTATGCCGATCCTTCTTCCTGCGTGCGTGTAGTGGGATGAGGGGCTGATTCTCCAATGATGCCAATTTGAAATAATACCGATTCGCGATCAACGGGCTGTTTTTGACAATGCTGAATGGTTGATCAAACCTGTTTTAACGCTTCACCCTTTAGGCCTTTGATTTTAAATTGGTATAAAGGGCCTAAAGTTAAAAGATTTTAATGACAGTGTTTATGCGCCTCAGGCACATTATTAACGTCCGATTGAAATCAAATTGGTTGGTATGAACACGAAAGGGACTGTCGTCAGGGGTTTGCGCGTTGGCAGGTCTGGGGATAATGGGAGGAGGGTGATTTGTATGGATTCATATCTAAAGGCGAATTATGATTACTGGCAGAGCGGTTATACTGCGGGCAATGTTGAGAGCTGGGTTTTCAGGGCGTTTGGAAGAATTCTCAAGCCAGAGTTTGGATTGTCTGGCGAGAAACATGAAAAGCTGCTTGACTTCGGTTGCGGTTCCGGGGCGGCTCTGTCGTTTTTCGACCGCAATGGTTTTGATGTCTATGGCGTGGATATCAGCAAGATTGACATGAGCCGTTGCAAAGAGCGTATGCCGCATATTGCCGATCATTTTACGATTGTCGATCCGACTCCCAGGGTTGACGACGTATTTTTTGACGGCGACTTTGATCTGGTCACCGCGATACAGTCTTTGTATTACTACTCAAGCGGGGATTTGGAGACAAGGCTCATTTCGCTCAAGAAACAGATGAAGCGCGGAGCAATCATATACGCGACCATGATGGGCTCCAAAAGTTGGTATTATGATAATTCGGCTGAGCGCGAGAATGGACTTCGCGAGGTAAATATCGACACGCCGAGGCTAAAGATAAAAAATTATTTTGTCAACTTTACACATTCCGAGGATGATCTGTTGAGCAAATTTTCCATGTTCAAGAGGCTTCACGTGGGTTACTACGATGCCCGCTACATAGAGACCGAGGGCTCTGACTTTCACTGGATTTTTATCGGTAGGGCGTGAGAGGTTTGCGAACCTCGGCTGATGAACGGGTTGGCTGAACGCGGCAGAACCAGACGGATATTGGGTTTTGCATCAAAAACAGCCCGTTGAGTTGATCGAGAATTGGTATAAATCTGTTGCCCCCGCAAAAAATTCCGTTATAATATGAGAAACGCGATGGATCGCGTGTATGTGCATTCAAGCAATTGTGCTGTGTGGATTCAAGGAGGGATCGGCATGGGCATAGAGGGCGCAAGCGGTGTCGGCGATCTGGTGCGGTCGGTGGCGCGGGACATTTCCCATAAGGTGCGGGAGACGGAACGGTCCAGCTGGGAACGTGCGATGGAGGAGTTTCGCAAGGCGGTTCGCGCTTGCGACAAGGCGTCCGAGCGGATGATGGACGAGCACCTGGAGAGCGTCGCCGAGTCCGCGAAGAGGATGGCGGAGTACAGGGCGAGGAAGGCCAGGCTCGACTACGCCCTCGAATCCGCGGAACGTCAGCGGCTCTTCAACGAGAACATCATGATACAGAGGATAAACCACAGAAATTTGCTCGAGGAGCGGCGGGTGGACGAGCTGAACCGGCGTGAGCTCCTGAAGTCGGAGGGATAGTTTTGTTTTATAGATCGTCCCTTCTTAAGGCATGATCATGGAGAGCTTTTGCGGGCTCTCCATAAATTTTCTCCCAAAATGCCCTAAATGGCGGTGACGAAATTGAATTTGAAAGCGATACTCTTCGACCTGGACGGAACCCTCTTGGACACGCTGGGAGATATAGCGGGTTGCGCTAACTACGCGCTCGCCTCCTTCGGCTTCGGCGAACACCCGGTGGACGCGTACAGGCGGTTCGTCGGAAGCGGGGTGGACCGCCTGATCGAGAGGGCGGTCCGCCCCGGCCCGCTGACGCCCGAGACCGCGTCGCGCGTCAAAAAGTTGTACCTCGATCGGTATGCGGAGCTCACTCGGGGGGTTGCCAGGCCGTATGACGGAGTCCCCGATCTGCTCTCCAAACTCAGGCAGTTCCCGCTCAAGCTCGCGGTGGTCTCGAATAAGCCGGATGATCAGACCAGGCGCTCCGTCTCGCTCCATTTCGCCGACGACGCATTCGACGCGGTGGTAGGGGCCAGGGAGGGGACGCCTCTCAAACCCGATCCAACCGTCGTCAGGAATGTGCTGGGAGATCTCGCCGTCGCGCATGGCGAGGCACTGTACGTCGGTGACACCGGAGTTGACATGGCGGCCGCCAAGAACGCGGGCTGCGCGTCGGTCGGGGTGACATGGGGTTTCAGGCCGGACGAGATCAGGGAGGCGAACGCGGACTATATAATCGGCTCCCCGGCCGAACTTTTGGAGATAGCCGGGTCCCTCGGGCCGGGGGTGCTAGATAAAGCCTCGGAGGCGCGAAAATGAACGTATCAGCATTCCCCGGTGACGAAGAGGTATGTTCGGAAATTTTAGACGTCGGACGCCGCATGTATGGGAAGAATTTCGTGGCGGCTAACGACGGCAACATCTCCTGCCGCGTCGCGCCTGACGTTATCTGGGCCACCCCGACGGGAGTCTCGAAGGGCTTCATGCGGGCGGAGGAGCTTGTCAAGATGAGGCTGGACGGGAGCGTATTGAGGTCCGGGCCGTTGCTCCCGTCCTCCGAGATCAAGATGCACCTGCGGCTCTACAACGAGAACCCGGGTATAATGGGCGTGACTCACGCCCATCCGCCGGTCTGCACGTCATTCGCCATAGCCGGGATAGCGCTGGACGATTCGATTTATCCGGAGGCGATGGTGAACCTCGGGGTGGTGCCGTGCGTCCACTACGAGCCGCCCGGCTCGCAGGGCGTTCCCGACTCCGTGGCCCCGTACTGCAATGACTACAACGCCGTGCTGTTGGCGAATCACGGCGCGCTCACGTGGGGCGGAAGCCTGATGGAGGCGTACTTCAGGCTCGAATCCATGGAGCACTACGCTACGGTGCTGATGTACACCGGTTGCGTGATAGGGCGCGCGAACCGGTTGAGCGAGGAGCAGGTGCGGCAGGTGATCGATATACGCGGTCGCCTCGGGGTCGCGTCCGGCGGCATCCCGTCGCGCGTCTCGCCGGTTCCCGTGAACGTTCGCGACGTGGTGCGGAATTCTCCGGCGGAGGGCTGACATGGCTAGGAATATCATGAGCTGCGAGACGGTCGCGCTGGACGACGAGCGCGGAGCTCTCCTGATAATCGACCAGACCAAGCTGCCGGGGCGCGTGGAGGTGCTCTCCATCTCGGAGCGGGAGGAGATTCACAGGGCCATATCCTCGCTCCAGGTGAGGGGAGCTCCCGCGATCGGTGTTGCGGCGGCGTTCGGCGCGTACCTCACCGCGCGCGCGATACAGTCCGACGATTACGGCAGTTTCTATGAGAAATTCAAGGAGTCGTGCGATTACCTGGCCTCGTCGCGCCCCACCGCGGTGAACCTCTTCTGGGCTCTGAACAGGATGGAGAGGGTGGTATCCGGCAGCGAGTGCCTCCCCGTCGGTGAGATAAAGGTCCTATTGCGCGACGAGGCCATCAGGATAAGGGACGAGGACGCGGAGGTTTGCAGGGCCATCGGCGAATACGGTCTGAGCCTCGTCAGGGACGGAGACGGCATCATGACGCACTGCAACGCGGGCCAGCTCGCGACGGCAAAGTACGGCACCGCGCTGGCTCCCATCCACCTCGGCAGGGAGCGGGGCTTCGGCTTCAGGGTCTACGCGTGCGAGACGCGCCCCCTGCTGCAGGGCGCGCGCCTCACCGCGCTAGAGCTAATGGATGACGGGGTGGACACCACCCTCATCTGCGACAACATGGTGTCAAGTGTGATGAAGCGCGGGTGGGTGCAGTCCGTCCTCGTAGGGTGCGATCGCGTGGCGGCGAACGGAGACGCTTGCAACAAGATAGGCACGTCGGGCCTGGCCATCATGGCATATCACTACGGCATTCCGTTCTACGTCTGCGCGCCGACCTCGACTGTGGACATGGATGCCCGCGACGGAGGGGACATCCGCATAGAGGAGAGGCCCCCGGAGGAGGTTACGGAGCTGTGGTATGCCGAGCGCATGGCGCCCCCTGGCGTGAAGGTCTACAACCCGGCCTTCGACGTCACGGAGCGAGATCTGATAACGGCCATCGTCACGGAGCACGGCATCGTCCGCCCGCCGTATTCGAAGGGCCTGGCTGAAATTTTGGAATGACCCGGCGCCAACAGCGGAGGCATAAACAGGATGCCTTGGGAGGGAATCATGTGTAGCGAAATTATTGAAACAATAAAAACGACGGTTATTGATTATGAAGCAAATAACCAATTAAAGTTATGGAATAAACCAATTGTAGAGATTATCTCGGCAAAAGATGGGAAATTAAAAATGTTAAAAGAAGCGATATCCGTTGAGCATTTTATGCCTCATGATGTTTTGCCGGACGCAAAAAGCATTATAAGCTTCTTTATTCCGTTTCGAGAAAATATTGTAAAAAGCAACATTGAAGGGACTCTTGCTTCAGAGGAATGGGTGATTGCATATATAAAAACAAATGATTTAATAAAAACGATTAACAACGATATTGAGAAATTAATGAGTCAAAGTGGATATAAAGTCGGGAAAATACCCGCAACGCATAATTTTGATGAGGAAAAGTTGATAAGCAACTGGTCTCATAGGCATATAGCGTATATAGCGGGAGTTGGGACGTTTGGCATAAATAATATGCTTATAACAAAAAACGGGTGTTGCGGAAGATTTGGCAGCATAATAATAAATTATGAATTAGATGAATATAAGCAAGCCGATGAGGTAAGGGAGAGATGTTTGAATAAATTAAACGGGTCTTGCGGAATATGCCAAAAGAAATGCACTGTAAGTGCTTATGAAAATAAATATGACAGGCATAAATGCTATAAACAATGTTTGGAAAATGCCGAGTATCATAAAAACATAGGATATGCGGACGTTTGCGGGAAATGTCTCGTTGGTTTGCCGTGTTCAATAAAAGAACCGTAAAATTGACAAAAAATTTTTCACATAAAATAACTTTACAGACGAAAGGCGCAGAAGGGAAAAATTTGCCGCTAAATGTGGACGAGTGAGGTATAAAAATGACGCATTCTGCTCTTGCTTTTGAGACGGAATCCGGCTACAGTCAGTCAGTCAGTCAGTCAGTCAGTCAGTCAGTCAGTCTCATAAGGTTTTCCCCGTCCCTCCTTTTTCGCTTGGCCGCGCGATTTCGCGGGAACTAGAATCCACTGGAATAAAAGTACACATAGCTGTAGACGTACTTGGGTTGCCAT
>JAISZL010000075.1 GCA_031269245.1 Synergistaceae bacterium
GCACATTTTTAACGTAACGCTGTGTTTCGGGAAACGGAGGGACTCCGCCGTATGAGTCCACCCTGCTCGGCCCAGCGTTATACGCCGCCAGCGTCTTGACATAATCTCCATTATATTTATCGGCCAATTGAGAGAGATATTTTATACCCCCTTCGAGATTTTTTTCGGGATCTTTGGGATCCACTCCCAATCCCGTCGCGGTGCCGGGCATCAACTGCATCAGGCCGATCGCGCCGGCGCGTGAGACCGCGTTCGGGTTGCCGCCGCTCTCCATGCGCATCACGGCCCGCGCCAGGTCGGGGTCAACCTCGTACTGTTCGCAAAGCTCCAGCAGTTTGTCCTCCCACATACTCATGCGCTCCGACAGACCGGACGGCACCGATATCGAACCGTCGTCGCCGCGCTCGTAGGGGTCGTCGAGCACTTCCTCCAGCACTTTTTCGAAACGCTCCGCCGGCTTCGTGTTTTCGGCCGGCGGCGGAGCGGGGTAAACCATCGCCTCTATCTCCCTGATGCGCCCCAATACCTTTGCGATTCCCGATATGGACGTCCTCACACAGATGCGCCTCCTCTTGCGTCCCGCTTGAACCGCATGGACGCGATATCGTCCAGGTTTTTCTGTTCCGCGTCTATCAGCGCTTTGTCAACTTTTTCCTCGAGTCTGCCAACATAGCGCGACATGAGCTGCACGTTCTGATGGCGCGTGAGAAGTTCCGCCTTGGTCTCCTCTATTTTGTAGCGGCATGTTTCGAGTTCGTGCCTGTCGTCCGCCAGCTTTCGCTCCATCAAGTCTATACTCTGGCGCGCGAACCACAGCTCCTGCGGCGAAACCGCCGCGCCGGACGGAGCGCAGAAATTCGCCACAGCGTCGTCGCGCATATTTTCGGTCTCGTTTATCCTGCCCAGTATCGCGCCCTCCTCGACCATCCGCTCCGCCAGCTCCGACCTCGTTATGTCGCGCTCTACCGTACGGACGTGAAGAACCCTCTTAAAACGGACGACTTCCTTTTTGCCCACGGCCATCCTCCTTAACCTACGCATCGCCTCTGAATACGTTTGCCCAAGTTCTGCGGGGCTTCCCTTGACGGTGGGGAAGCCCGATGGTACAATTGCCTCAAGCTTAACTAACGGATCATTCCAACCAATTTGAGTATTAACTCGATCAGTTGGATGACCGCGCTAGCCAGAGGAGCAAGGCGACTAACCTTTGCGAGGGTGCCTTGCTCCTCTTTGTTAGCCGAGGTCTGGCGCTCGTCAGGACGTTCTTCGTCCAATCGAATCACCTCCCTCCGGAGGAATAAGGCCCTCACGTGACTCCTGCCGATGCCACAGGCCCCGTCAGAAACCATTATATCAGATTTTTTCAGCAGTTCAGCAGGGCTACAGCGTGGGTGCCAGGCTCAAAAGCTGTTTCACCGTTTCCTCGAACCGGAAATTCTCGCCTACGGCCTGCTTGAGGAAGGCGTCGACGGAATTTATGTGTTTCAGTGCCCAGTCGACTTTCGGGTTGCTGCCCGGTTTGTAGGCGCCTATGTTTATCAAGTCCTGAGCTTCCTCATACACCGCGAGAAGCTCCTTTATCCTGCCGGCGGCGGCGTTCTGATCGGGCGAGACCACCGTGGACATGACGCGGCTGATGCTGCGCTGGACATCGACCGACGGGTAATGATACTTCGAGGCGAGCTGCCTGCTCAGCACGAAGTGTCCGTCGAGAATGCCGCGCACCGCGTCGGCAATGGGCTCGTTCATGTCGTCGCCCTCCACCAGCACCGAATATATCGCCGTGATACTCCCCTTTTCCCCGGTGCCCGCCCTTTCCAACAGGCGAGGGAGGAGCGCGAACACCGACGGGGTGTATCCTCTCGTCGCCGGAGGTTCGCCGATTGCGAGCCCCACGTCGCGCTGGGCCATCGCGATTCTCGTGACGGAGTCCATCATCATCAGGACGTTTTTGCCCTCGTCGCGGAAATACTCGGCAATCGCGGTGGCGGTGAGGGCTGCCTTGAGACGGACAAGCGGAGGCTGATCGGAGGTGGCGACGACCACCACCGACCGCGCCAGTCCGGTCGTGCCGAGGTCGCGCTCCAAAAACTCCTTGACCTCTCTGCCGCGCTCTCCGACCAGCGCGATGACGTTCACGTCGGCTTCGGTGTTGCGGGCCATCATCCCGAGCAGCACGCTCTTGCCGACGCCGGAGCCGGCGAATATACCGACGCGCTGCCCCTGCCCAAGGGTGAGTACGCCGTCTATCACCTTGACGCCGACTGAAAGAGGATGTTCGACCATCTGACGTCTCAAGGGATGAGGGGGGGAGGAAGTGAGGGGATAATAACGCGAAGCCGGAACGGGGCCCAGGGAATCGAGGGGATTGCCCAAGCCGTCGAGAACCCTGCCGAGGAGCGCGTGCGACACGTTGACGCCAAGCGGCCTGCCCATTGAGAGGACATCGCAACCGGGGCCAATGTCGGACAATTCCCCGAGAGGCATCATCAGCACGCGATTAGTGCGGAATCCGACCACTTCGGCCCGCAGAACGGTCTGCCTGTTGCGGAAACGAATCTCACACAGGTCGCCTATCTGGACGTCAGGCCCCTGGGATTCTATCACCAGCCCGACCACCTGCACGACCCGACCGTTGATACGTATCAGCTCGGTCTGCGACAGACGCCCCTCCAACGCGACGAAAATATCTCCGGCCGCCATAATTGTTTACCCGGCTGCTTCGGGCTCTTGCGAAGCTTCGTTCTCTAACAGCAGATTTTGGACCTCGGACGATACTTGTTCCAACTGAGTCCTCCACCTCGCGTCGTAAATGCCGAGGTTCGTCTCTATCAGGCAACTGCCCTTCTCGACGTGATCGTCGGACATCAGCTCGAAAAATTTGACACCCCTGATGGAATCCATGAGCGCGTCTTTATTTTCTTCTATCATAGTAACATCAGCCGGGTTGAGGTACACTATTATCCGTTCCCTGTCGCTTATCCTCTTGAGCAGACCCGAGACCACGCGCTCAATGACTTTGGGATCCATATCGACCATCGTCGCGAGCATCTTCGACAGCATCATCTCCCAAAGCCTTATGAGCTGCGGGGAGTGCGCCCTGGCAAGCTGTTCCCTCGATAGCCCGAGCGAGGAGGCTATGCCCTCCAGCAAAGATATCCCTTTCGCGAACTTGCCCTCGTATTCTTTTCTCACGCTCGCCTCGGCTTTGACGAGACCTTCGGCATACCCCTTCTCGTACCCTTCCTTCTGGCCGGCAGCGCGCGATTTTTCCTTGAGAGCGGCCGCCTCGGCGGCCGCGTTCGTGCGGAAGTCGTTCCGCTCGCGGTCAAGTTTCGCGCGCTCTGATTCCATCTGAAGCTTCAATCCTTTACACTCTTCCCGGGATTCTGAAAGGTCTTGCTCGCGGCCCCGAAGCTCGGACCGTAGTTTCTTGACTTCGGCTTCCGCAATCGCGAGGGCCGATTTCGCGGCTTTGTCCTCCTCACGTTCTATGGGGGCGCTTGTTTCTTCGGGGGATATGTCCTCCATCTGACCGCGTGTCACCCTGACGG
>JAISZL010000085.1 GCA_031269245.1 Synergistaceae bacterium
AGGGTGAATGATTTCCCATAATGTTCAACGTTCAATTATCCCATCATATCAACATCCATCTCTTTCCGCACTGACGCTTGAGGCAGTCCGTTTAAACGCGACATTTGAGCGAATTGTCGCGTTTTGGGTCAAGTATGAGATGTCATAGCCTATAAATCATTTTCCATATCGTCGCTTGGCGCTTACGATGACGTGCTATTTGGCATTTACCTTTGATTAAATTGGTATTGAGCATTATACGCGCCGAGAAGCCCGCGTAAACGGCGGGCTTCTCGGCGCGGCTTTTTGATCGGGTTCAGGGGCGCGGAGGTTTGTCGCCGTCAGCCGGCGAAAGCTTGCTCCAAATCCTCTATTATGTCCTTTATGTTCTCCGTCCCTATCGACAGGCGCACCGTATTGGGTTTTATGCCCTGATCCAGCAACTCCTCACTGGTGAGCTGGGAGTGAGTGGTCGTAGCCGGGTGTATCACCAGGGACTTCACGTCGGCGACGTTGGCCAGGAGCGAGAATATCTGAAGCCTGTCGATGAACGCCTGGGCGGCGCGAGCGTCTCCTTTTATCTCGAAGGAGAAGATGGAACCCGCTCCATTCGGAAAGTACTTCTTGTAGAGCCCGTGGCTCGGCTCCTCTGGCAGAGAGGGGTGGTGAACGGCCTCGACGCGCGGGTGGCGTTTGAGATAGCCGACTACCTCAAGCGCGTTCTCGACGTGACGTTCCACTCGCAGGGAGAGCGTCTCCACCCCTTGCAGCAACAGGAAGGCGTTGAACGGGGAAATTGCCGCGCCGGTGTCGCGCAGCAGGATGGCACGTATTCTGATTATGAACGCCAGCGACCCGACCGCTTTGGTGAAGGAGAGGCCGTGGTAGCTCGGGCTGGGCTCGGTGATCAACGGGAACTTGCCCGACGCCTCCCAGTCGAACTTGCCGCTGTCCACTATTACGCCGCCGAGCGTGGTGCCGTGCCCTCCGAGGAACTTCGTAGCGGAGTGTATAACGATATCGGCCCCATGTTCGATCGGGCGTATGAGATACGGCGTGGTGAAAGTGGCGTCCACCACCAGCGGGATCTTGTTCTTGTGCGCAAGGTCGGCGACCGCCCTGATGTCGATCACGTTGGAGTTCGGATTGCCCAAGGTCTCGATGAAGATGGCCTTCGTGTTCGGCCGTATCGCCCCCTCGAACGAGCCCTCGACGTCCGGGTCGACGAAGGTGGTGGTTATGCCGTATATGGGGAGCGTGTGCGCCAGGAGGTTGTAAGTTCCCCCGTATATCGTCTTGGCCGACACTATGTGGTCACCCGCGCTCGCCAGATTCATGAAGGCATACGTCACAGCGGCGGCGCCGCTAGCCAACGCGAGCGCGCCCACCCCGCCCTCGAGCGCGGCTATTCTCTTCTCCAGCACATCCTGCGTGGAGTTGGTGAGCCTGCCGTAGATGTTGCCGGCGTCGGTGAGGTTGAATCGCGCCGCGGCGTGGGCCGAGTCCCTGAATACGTAGGACGTAGTCTGGTAGATCGGCACCGCGCGGGCGTCGGTGGCGGGATCAGGGAATTCCTGCCCGATGTGGAGCTGTTTCGTCTCGAATGCCCATGAATCCGTGTTCTTGATGTTTGCCACGCCTATCTCCTCCTGGGTTATGCCTCTGTTTTTTTAGTGCCCGCCGCAGACGCTGCGGCCGTCCTGACAATTATAACCCTATTCGGCAAACATCGCGGTCGACAGGTAGCGCTCGCCGGTGTCTGGGAGTATGGCGACTATCGTCTTGCCCTTGTTCGCGGGCCTGACGGCGAGCTGCGTCGCGGCCCACAGCGCGGCTCCGGACGATATGCCGACCAGGACCCCCTCCGCCTTGGCTATCTCACGCCCAGCGGCGAACGCGTCCTCGTCCTTCACAGCCACGACTTCGTTATACAGCTTGGTGTCCAGCACCTCCGGCACGAAGCCCGCGCCTATTCCCTGTATCTTGTGCGCGCCGGGGGTGCCGGTCGAAAGGACTGGCGAGCCCGCCGGCTCAACGGCGATGATCTCGACGCCGGGCTTCTTCGACCTCAGGAAGCCGCCGGCACCCGTGATAGTGCCCCCGGTCCCGACCCCTGATACGAAGATGTCCACTGACCCGTCCGTGTCCTCCCATATCTCCGGCCCCGTGGTGGCGAAGTGGATGGCTGGGTTCGCCGGATTTACGAACTGACCGGGTATGAAGCTGTTCGGTATCTCGGCCGCCAGCTCGTCGGCTCTGGCGATGGCGCCCTTCATTCCCTTAGCGCCCTCGGTGAGGACGAGTTCCGCCCCGTACACCCGAAGCAGGTTGCGGCGCTCGACGCTCATCGTCTCGGGCATCGTCAGTATGATCCTGTACCCTCGGGCAGCCGCCACGGCGGCCAGGCCGATGCCCGTGTTGCCGCTCGTCGGCTCGATGATGACGGAGTCGGGTTTCAGCACGCCGCGATCCTCCGCGTCCTCTATCATCGCCTTCGCTATGCGGTCCTTCACGCTCCCCGCAGGGTTGTAGTACTCCAGCTTCGCCAATATCCTGGCTTCCAGAGAGTGGCGCGCCGAATATTTCTTCAGCTCGAGCAACGGTGTCCTGCCGATCAGATCAGTGAACTGCGCGTAGATTCCCATGACGAACACTCCTTTTTCAGTATGTGATGTTTTACCCAAAGGGGGATTCGCGAAAACACGCCCCCAGATGCCAAAACCGTACAACTACCCCTCCCGATCACCCTCTCCGCGCGGGCAGGAGGGAAACGGATGCTTTCTTATAAACATATCAGATTAATAGGATTATATCCCCTGAGACATTTCTGTCAATACCAATTTTGGGTTCGGCGTCAAAAATATTTCCCGGCCCCCGTTCGGCGCCACCGGTGGAGACCCCAGCCGCGCGGCTTAGCGCGCCAAGGGAGCTATATGGAGTAGTCGAACCCGATCAGGTTCCTGTTGTTCTCGACCAGCTCCTCGAGCGTTATGTCGTCCAGATAGTCGTTGATGACCTTGTTCAGCCCCGTCCACACCGGCAGGGTCGAGCACCAGCCGCTGCGCGGGCACTTGTTCGGCTCGTCGTCCATACAGGCGACGGGCGACAGGCTGCCCTCCACCGTCCTCAGGATGTCCCCCACCCTGTAGTCCTTCGCGGGGCGGGACAGGCGATACCCTCCGTCCTTGCCGCGCGAGCTCTTCAGATACCCCGCGCGGCTCAACAACGGTATTATCTGCTCCAGATATTTTATGGTTATCTCCTGACGGACCGAGACGTTTTTGAGTGGTATGAACTCCCCCGTATCGTGGAGCGCCAGATCCACCATCACCCTGAGCGCGTATCTCCCCTTGGTCGAAATTTTCATAAGCGGTTCCTCCAATCCGCGGCCCTCATGCCAATTCGCACAGGCCCTTGACAGTAAATCAGCGTTTTCTAAACATCGAATTGGCATCGCGCCATCCGCATCTGATGAAATGATACCTTATAATTATATCAATACAATAGGAAATATGTATTATCAATGAGACAATGGATTGGAGACCGCGAGCGGGGATATGTATCAGGCGTCCGCAGCCGGGGCGGGCTTTATTTTTTCAGGAGGGAGCCATTTCAAAAGTATCTGGTTGAGCAGGTCGATCTCTATCGGCTTGCTGATGAAGTCGTTCATCCCATGACTCAGGAATATGTCCATCATGCCAAGTATGGCGTTAGCGGTGAGCGCGACGATGGGAACGCTCCCCATCCATCCGCCGCGCCCGCGAATCCTCTCGGACGTCTCTATGCCGTCCATGCCCGGCATCATGTGATCCATGAATATGAGGTCGTATCTCTTGGCATCGACCATCGCCAAGGCGCCCTCCCCGCTCTCGGCAGTGTCGGCGTCGACGCCGTACTGGCGCAGTATCTCGCACGCCACCATGAGGTTTATGTCGTTGTCGTCCACCACCAGCACATCGGCACCCTCCACCCGGAAGCCGCTGAGCGGCGGCTTGCCTGTCCCCGCGTACCGCCCGCCCGAGGTCTCGTTTATGACGTCGGCCACGGTCGTGACCATCAGAGGGGGGAACAGGGAATCCACGCACTGCCCGCCTCCCTGGGCACCGTCGGCGAAGCCCTTCAGGGCTATCAGCCTGACGGGGCCCGCGTGCCCCTTCAATTTAGCCAGCTCGCACGCCCCGGCAAACCGTTCCTGCCGGAAAATGACGTGAGTGTAGCGTCCGGGTAGGTCCTCCAGAGCGCCCAACACCTCCGCGGCGTCACCGCACATCCTGTACTCCACCTCCAGCATCCCCAATATCGACGCCAGGTTGTCTCCCTCCAGCCCGTCAACCAGGAGAAGCACCCGCTTGAGCCCCGCGTCGCGCACCGCGGCCAGCGGCTCGTCGGAGTCAGTGGTCTGGGGTATGCGACAGGTGAAGGTCGAGCCCCTGCCGTATTCGCTCGACAGATCAATCCCGCCGCCCATCAGCTCCGTGAGCCTCCGGCTTATCGCGAGCCCCAAACCCGTGCCCTGTATGCCCCTGTGTTTTTTGACGTCCATCTGGGAGAACGCCTCGAAGAGTCGCGGGACGTCCTCCTCGCGTATCCCGGAACCGGTGTCAGAGACGGAGAACGTAATCTCGAACCTACCATCCGGGCCCCGGCGGCCGGACGCGGTGAAGTTCACGAACCCAACGTTCGTGAACTTCACCGCGTTGCCCAGAAGGTTCAGCAGTATCTGCTTGATCCTGACGTCGTCCCCAATGAGCCGGCGCGGCATGTTCGGATCCGCGTCGACCTGGAAACAGAGCCCCTTCTGATTCGCCCTGAGGGCTATCATGCCGCACACGTCGGAGAGCGTGGAGGACAGGTCGTACACCTCAGGGACTATCTCCATCCTGTCGGCCTCTATCTTGGAAAAATCGAGGATATCGTTGATTATGGTGAGCAGCGAGTCGGAAGCGCGCGACAGGTTATGGGCGTACCCGTATTGGACGCTGTCCAGGGACGTGTTCATCAGGAGATCGCTCATGCCCTTTATCGCGTTCATCGGAGTGCGTATCTCATGGCTCATGTTGGCCAGGAACGTGCTCTTCATGGTTGACGCGACCTCAGCCTTCTCCTTCGCGGAGAAGAGCTCGGTCACGTCATGGATGACCAGGACCAGCCCGTGGGTCTCCCCGTTCTTGTCGATCGCGGGGGATATCTCGAAGTCGGCGATGAACTCCCCCTTGCCCTCCAAGAGCATCTTCTGCCTGAAGCTGCGGGGAGCGCAGTCCGAAAGTACCTCCATGCACTGCTCCATCACGTCGGCTATCTGCTCCCGGGATATCTTCCTCGCGAGGAGGGGTTCTATGGGGTGGTTCACTATCATGTCCAACATAGGCGTATCCAGGAACTCCATCAGGGTGTCCGCCGCCAGCACGACCTCCATCTCCCTGTTAAGGACGAATATTATGTCGGCGCACGCCCGAAGGAGGAGACGGTTGTAAAAGTACTGGAGCTCCTTCTCCGCCTCGTTCACGTCGCGCAGCTTCTCGGCGCTCTTGTACATGATACCGACGCGCTTGTAGTCGCTTTCGAGGCGCCTCAGCTGGCGCTCAAGGCGATGGTGCTCCGCCTTGAGCTTATTGTGTTCGTCAAGGAGCTCTCGGTATCTCTCCTCCAGCGATGGCTCCTCGTTTCCCAATTCAGCCATTACAGCGCGCAGATCACTATCGACTCGTTGTGTACCCTATTGAGAGCCTTGCCGCCGGATATGACCGTGGGACATACCTCCCCATAAGCGTAAAACCCAGCCAGCTCCAAGCCTTCGGGCAGATTCCCGAGAAGTATGTCCCCCTCCAGGTTCTTGTCGTCGGCCATGACCATGTATCTCCCGCCGCACGAGACGCAGAACAGCGTCGAATACCGATACCCGTCCCCGGACACCTCGGCGATCTTCCTCTTGATGTCGTCGACGAGGGCCTTCGCGGACTCCTGGATGTCATTGCGCTTCATGGAGGCCAGCGACACCTTCGAGTGCTTCGATATCGAGCCAAAGAGCACGCCCGACCCGTCCGACGGATCCAGCCTCTGGATGGTGCGCACAACCGGAACACCGTCGTCCGCGTCGTCGACGTTGAGGTTCACGATCAGAGGCGTCGAGACGTACACCGCCAAGTCCTTCTGCGCTATCAGCTCGTCAACGGAGAGGCCCGACTTCCTCAGGTAATCTATGAACGTCATGTTGTCAACCCCGCGCACGACGTTTTCGCTGGCATCGGTTACCTCGTGCTTCGCCTGCGAGAACGTGCTGAGTATGTTCTGGACGGAGAAGAGCGGGCGCACGTCACCTCCCATCAGGACGATCGCGGCCCTGTCCATGAAAGCGCCTCCGTCCGCGAACATGACTATGTCCATATCAGGGATGCTGGAGGACGGCAGCCCGCCGAAAATCGGAAGCCCCCCGGAGCATCGGTTCAGGATGGAGACGTAAGCGTCGAGCGGCGCGGCGGCGGCGAACGGTGGGATGAGGAACATCATCTTCTCGGGGACACCGCCCAGCGACGAGGAGGCCCTCTCATAAGCGGAGCGAAGCTCGGACTCCAGGTTGTCCCGGGATAGCTCTCCGGTGAGCGAAGCGCCGAACGACACGTCGTCACCGGTCAGCACCAGCAGCGCAGCCGACATCATCTGCGTGCCGTTCTTCGTGTCAAAGGTGGCGATGCCAGTACTTCCGACGATGTCAAACGGAAACTTCTCCTTCATCTCCCTTATGAATCCATCATGCGGCATCTCCGCATCGCAGAAGACGAAACCGACGCTGCCCGCCCCAAGAGGCCCCTGCTCCTCCACCTGTTCCCGGAGTTCCCTCACTGCGGATACGACGTCGTCGATCTCATTGGTAACCGCCACTATAGAACGCATCTTGCCTTCACTCCTTCCGTTGCGGTCAAAAAAATTAAAAACCCCGACGGGGGCACAAAGCCGAAAGATCTCGCCGGCGGCGTATACACACCCTCAGACGCGCCATCAGCGCCGCGTCGATCACTTTAAAATTGCTCATCGCGTATTATACACTTAAAATAAAAGAAAGATAGATTTATTGTTATGGTAAAAAGGCGGTATCGGAGGACCGCGCGAAGCTCAAAGGATTAAATCAGCATAATTAACGATCAACGCTAAAGAACGCCCATACCAATTCGCGATCAACAAGCTGTTTTTGACAAGGTTGAACGGTTGATCAAACCTGTTTTAACGCTTAACCCTTTAGGCTTTTGATTCCAAAATTGGTATGACTAACGCGCTCCGCCATCCGAAAAAAGACCAAGGCACACTGTTTCGCGATAGTGGGGTGCTAGCCTTTTTTTGCTATTGCGCTTGCGAGGAGATTTTTCAATTTCGCGATCGCCGCGTCTGTTTTTCCGTATGACAACGCGCCGGCGGCGGGACAACGGGCAATACACCAGAAACAGTTGATGCACCGCAAGCTGCGCAGTTCAACGATTTCGGAAACTCGAACGTTCATGGGACAACTTCTGTCGCAGTTTCCGCACCCGATGCACTTGTCCCCATCCCTCTTGACGGAGAACACGCGAGTCCAGCTTGGCAAGGCATATTCTATGCTGTTCAGGCAGAGATAATTACAGTATGGCCTGTCCATTAACAGGGACAGAACCAGGACGAAGCCAAGTGCGGCGGTTGCAGCCTCTGACAGCGCGCCTCCGTCCAGTTTATCGAAAAACGACTGATACGCATCGAATGGGAGGGCATCGACGCTGTCCGGGGTTATCTGCCCCAAACCCACGAGAGCCAGTATAAGCACCGCCAGCACGTATTTAGTGCATTGCGCGAAACGTTGAACGGAGCGCGGCGTTTTAAATTTCCTCCTCAAAAACAGCGAACTGACTTTTCCGGCCAACTCCTGAATCGTGCCCAACGAACAAAACCATCCGCAAAAGAAATTCCCTGCAATAAAAGCTATTGGAAAAAGCGTAAAAAGAGGATTAGTTTTATTTCCCTATGTAGTTCCATAAATACCAACCCTAAAATGATCACTCGGAGAGCATTTCTCGCCAGTAAGATTCTTTTCACCGGTCAGCCCTCCCCTCTTACTTGAAGAAACGCCTCACCCCCCTATAATTCAGAGCTTACATCCAAAATTCCGCGCTTGGATTTATATTGCCCAAGATATCGCTTTTTATCTCCTCGTTATACGCCCCAGCCCTTAGTATAACGATCGGCGATCTTTCATCACGTAAAACATTCGGGGAACGCACCATTAAATTCGTGCCATAAAGGCGTTTGCCCTGCTTTGCCGGGGCGTTATCCAGAATTGAGACTATCCGGCCAGTCCGCAGGCCAAATTCTATCAGATACTGAGAAAAAACATGCGCGCCAAATAAATATATAGGGCTCCCTGTATTTTGGATCCTCTCATTTAGATCCTCCACCACTTCTTCGTAGTGGCGGATATATTTAAAAAATAATTCTTTATTGCGATCATATAGTATGGGACTTATCCCTGCCTGCCTGCCTGCCTGCGACCGTCTGCACGCGTAAAATATACTGTGATTGTCCAGAAAATATTCTTTATTTTCAATCGCAAACCCATGCTCTATCATCAGAAATTCAACGTACTCCTCCGCAAGCAGGAACGTGTGTTCAAAATTTATGGCGTTTGTGTACTTTTCTTTCAGCATCGCCAACATATTTGGAAGAGAGAAAAACAACATCTTGTCCTGTTCCAAGAAGCCTCTCAATTTATCCGTAAAAGACATCACATCATACATGTGCTCGAACACATGGGAATGTACCACCGCGTCAAAGGGGTCATTGAATGTATAATCCGCATCGAAGAAACCTTTTGTATACTTGGCACCTGATTCGGAAATGGCGGACGGAGGATTGGGCTCCAGTATCATCCAGCCGACATCGCCAATCTTCTTACACTCCTTGGCCAATATGCCGTGACCGCCGCCAATTTCGAATACAGATCTCGGTGAATATCGCATGATAAATTTGGCGAACGCCCTGTGATGCTCGGACCACAGCCCACCGACAGAACCCGCGTCATGCGATGCCTGATATAAGATATCAAGGGGCAGGAGTTTTTTCAGCTGCACCATCCCGGAACTTTTGCCTATACACCAGATCATATCCGCCC
>JAISZL010000087.1 GCA_031269245.1 Synergistaceae bacterium
ATCCACGGCAGCGCGCCGTTTGCCATTGACACCGGCCCCCCCCCCCCCCCCCGGATTTAAATTCCCACTCCCGTGCACTCAAATCAAACGGCTCATGATGCAGCCTGCCGTAGATTACCTTGCTCCACGGCGTTACCCACGGCTCAATCATCGAGATAACCCCGCCCGCGGCGACAGCCCTTGCCGATTCCCTGAAAAACGCGCGTACATCAGGAAGATGATGAAAAACATCCGTCATCAAAATCGCCCTCAGCGCTCCGTCGTCGAACGGCAGATGCCCGCACGCATCCAAAACCATATCGATGCCATCGCACTCGAAGACCTCTGACGTGATTACCTCGCTGTTCAAATCCTTTAAAAAACCAGCCCCGGATCCTAATTCCAAAATACGGCCGCGCACAGGAGGAACGCTATTTAGCAGACATCCATACCACTCCTCGTACAGTTTCCTGAGAAACGGTTTTTCGCGCAGAATACGGCGCCTCATCAGCGTCGTATTCGGGTCGTCGATATCCATGCCCCTTGTCAATGGATGAGACAGCATTCCGCGGATCATCGCCGTCACACGAATTTTATCTTGAACGCGGCGTAGGCTACCATCTTAAGGAGCATCCAACCGTGCCTCCAACGATTGATGTTGGTGTCCCCATAGGTTCTGTCGCGATAGCGCACGGGCAGGTCGACTATTCTCAAGTTCAGTTTCGCCGCGCCGAAGATGAGGTCGAAATCTCCGAAGGGGTCGAAGTCCCCGAAATAGGCCCTGTTTTGGACTATGCGCTCGTAGTTGGACTTGGTCAGCGCTTTCGTCCCGCAGAGCGAATCCCTCAGGGTCTGGCCGAGCAGCCATGAAAACGCCCCGCTGAAAAACTTGTTCCCGAGCAGGTTAAAGAACCTCATCGCCCGCTCCTGCATAGGATATACCAGGCGAACGCCGTTCACAAACTCCGCGCGCCCGGAGTAAATCGCATCGTAAAAGCGCGGCAGGTCCTCCGGCGGAACCGTCATGTCGGCGTCAAGAATCATCAGTATGTCGCCGTTCGCCTTTGCGAAACCGGTCCTGACCGCGTCTCCCTTGCCCCTGCCCGGCTGCCTGTACAGGACGCAGTTCCGCTCGCTCTCCTCGATCGCGCGCGTTATGACCTCGTATGTGTCATCCGAGGAATTCCCCTCCACAAATATTATCTCCGTCCCCCCCCCCCCCCCCCCCATCTCTGGAATTCTATCCAATATGGCCATGATGTTGCCGGCCTCGTTGCGAGCTGGGACCAAGACGCTGACCGTAGGGGGATTCTGTTTCCATGCGCGTCTGACCGACGGTTTTGGGCGGGCTATCATGAAATTCGTCAGGTCGAATATCTTGAACGGCCATATCTTGGCGAGGAATTTGTTGAGAAAATCGGAAACGATAGGAATTCCAACCGGAAATAAAAATTCCGACCACGACCGAAAGACCTCGTAGCCGGACAGATACAGCAGGTTCGCCATATCCTCCCTCGTCAGCCAGTTCTGCCGGAGAGTCGGAGTCGCCAAACCGAGGCGGCGCGCGAAATTAAGCGGCCCCTTCCAGAGATGGCTGAAGAAGTTGAAAATGATCTTGGTCTCGTTGCGGCAGAGCGGATGCAGTTTCTCCAAAATCGTCTGGACATCCCATACGTCGTTCAGCACATCGGATAAAATTATATAGTCAAACTCCCCCTCTATCTCCAGACAGTGGGCATCCGCGCATTCGAACCGCAGGCCGGGATAGCGTTTTTGGGCCGCGGTTATCATGCTTTGGGAAAAATCCACGCCCACCCCGTATGAGGGCTTGAGCGACGCCAGGAGGAAGCCCTTTCCGCAACCTATCTCGAGCACCCTGGCCCCTTCAGGGATGCAAAAACGATAGACCCGCGTCAGGTATTCCCTATAATATCTGGGACACTTTTTATCCCTATCGAGATTTGCCGCGCCATCCCAGTTATGACGTCTCTCATCCGAGTATTTCTTGAAATATGGATCGTTAGGCCACAAATACAAACACCACCCTAGTCTTTTTTCCTTTTTATTCCAAGAAATCCGGCCTTCCCAACAAACAAAACGACAAGAGCGGCTAACGTCGGTACTAATTGTATCATACGCAACAAAAATGCGATACCCAATGCGGGCTCCTGCCCCACGCCGAACAGGGACAGTCCCCACACCACTGACGCCTCGAACACCCCCAGGGAGCCGGGGGCGGTAGGCAGAAGCTGGCCCGCGGCGGAGATCAAAAACACCTCGGCGGCGGCTTTGATTGAAATATTGAAATCGCCCACGCGCATTAACGCGTAAACAGTGTAAGCGAAGTACACCGCCCATACGGACAACGTGGCTGCCCACGCCTTCAAGAGCTGGCGTGACGTCATGTCACGCAGGAGATGTCTCTTGAGCCCGTCAAAAAATTTGACGCCCCGGAGCTTCGGCATCGCTCCCCAAATAGCATCGAACCGCTCAGGGCGGCATCTGAAAAAGATCAGAAGGAACCAGCAGACCGCAAAAACAACGCCCATCCGCCGTATCAATGAGCCCTTGGCTATGTCAGTCAACGTCAGCGCGATCAAGAGGTAAAGGCAGTTCGCGTCGAAGAAACGTTCGAAAAAAACCGCGGCGGCGGCGGCGTGCGCCGGTCTGCTCAGCGACTTATTCACGTAAACCACCTTGAGCACCTCCCCGCCCTTCGCGGGAAGCACATTGTTGAGGCCGAGCCCGAGAACCGTAACCCTCAATGCCTCCCACAACCCGAGGGGAGGTTCGAAGAGCAGGGAAAGGCGCAACGCTTGAAGCCATATGCAGAGAATGCTTATAAGCACAGCCGCTGCCACATGGAATATCGAGTAGTTTTTTACAGCTCTCCGCAATAAATCGGAGTCAATTCCCTTTAACGCGTAGATCAGACATATAGCGGAAACCGCCAGCTGCAGCGAGAACGTCAATATACGCGGGATACTCCATCCCATTCTCCCGGACGGAAATTTCCCCGGCCCAGTTCCCCGGCTATCCAAATGCCTCAGTTCCCCGAGCTGAGGTTATACGCCCTATTTGAGAGATCAACCGGACGTGTCTTCCCTCGCCGCATCAAGCAGCATCTCCCGCAGTTCAGCCCAGCATCCGGCGCTCGACAGATCGAGCCAGAATATCTTGGCTTTTTCATACCGCTCGCGCCTGAACGCCAAGCGGTCCCTGGCTACCGCGGCGTAACCGGGCTCCAGTCGGGTGAAGGGGCGCGTGGTGCCGAAATATCGCGTCGTCCTGCGCAGCTCGCGGGCCGACAGTCCAGGCACGCTCTCGACCCACACGTGGGCGTCGTGCAGGTCGCCCAGCAGGTCCTGTATCCTCCTGGCCGTCGCTATGTGAGGGGCCATCACGTCGCCGAACAGGCCCGAGGCGATCTCCATCGCGTACCTCAGACGCTTCGTCTCTATGCGCAGCTTGTGATGCGCTTCGTGCGCTTCGGGGACGCCGAGCGACGAGGCAAGCCGGACGATGAGGTCGATCCGCATGATCATGGCCCGCGCGATATGCCAGCCGTCGTCAGCGCGCCGGCCCGCGCCCTGAATCTCCATGTCGCACTTAGCGCCGCGCAGGGACTGGAGCGCGTCCCTGAACGCGCCGCACCGCGAAAAGCCGGAGAGCGTTTTCGCCGCTCCTCCTTGAAGTTTCTCCCTCCTCTGGGAGAGCCGGAGCGCCAGGCGCCTCACGCCCGGCTTCTCGCGGGGGGAACACGCGCCTGCAAAGTTCCCCAGCCACATCGTCTGCACGTCCAGGTCTCGGACCGCGCCCAGCGCGCGCGCCACGGATCGGATTGATTTGAGGAGACCGGCGTCGTCGGGCAAACCCGCCCTCACGCCCAGGAGCCGGAGGGCCAGTTCGAGCCTGCGAGACGCCACCCTGGCCCGGTGCAGCCCCTCCGGGTCGTCTGACGACGCGCCCGGGATCTCCCTCATCAGGCCGTCGGCTCTGTCCAATACAGCGCCGACGGCGAAGGCCGACGCGTCAGGCCTGCAGATCATCGGGGATGCCCATGCCGGGGCTCTCTATCATCCAGCGCTGCGAATCGACCGCGGGGCCTCCGTCGGGCGGAACGAGCCGCCTGTAGCCGCCGGAGGACTCCAGCTCGCTGCACTGGATGTTGTCCCTAAGGTGAACCGGGAGTATCGACTCCATTATCCGCCGCCGCAGGGACGCGTCCTCCACCGGGTAGAGGCACTCCACCCTGCGGTCGAGGTTGCGCGTCATGAGGTCGGCGCTCCCGAGATACAGCTCCTCATCCCCGCCGTTGCGGAAATAGAAAGCCCTCGTGTGCTCCAGGAAACGCCCGACGATGCTGGTGACGGTCGTGTTCTCGCTCAATTCCGCGGCGCCGGGGCGCAGGCAGCAGATGCCGCGCACCTGCAGGTCGATCTTCACGCCCGCCATCGAGGCGCGGTACAGGGCGTCGATGCTCTCCCTGTCGGAGACAGCGTTCAGCTTGAAGATAAGGTGCCCCCCGCCGCATAGGCCGTGGGACTCGATCTCGCGGTCTATGCGCGAGATTATCTCCCCGCGCAGAGTATGCGGGGCCACCAGGAGTTTCCTGTACTCGGTCTGCTTGGAGTAGCCGGTGAGGACGTTGAAGAGGTCCGAGACGTCCGCGCCGATCTCCGGGTTGGCGGTGAACAAGCCGAAATCCGTGTAAATCCCCGCCGTGACGGCGTTGTAGTTCCCCGTTCCGAGGTGGACGTAGCGCCTTATGCCGCCCTTCTCGCGGCGCACGACCATGCAGAGTTTCGCGTGGGTCTTGAGCCCGGGCAGGCCGTAAACGACGTGGACTCCCGCGCTCTCCAGCGACCGCGCCCATCCGATGTTGTTCTCCTCGTCGAAGCGCGCCTTCAGCTCGACCAGCGCCGCTACCTGTTTGCCCCTCTGGCAGGCCTCCTTCAGCGCCTCCACTATCGGCGAATTCGTCCCGGTCCTGTAGAGCGTCTGCTTTATGGCAAGCACGCCGGGGTCGCGCGACGCCTCCCGTATGAAGTCCGCGACGGGCTTGAAGCTGTCGTATGGGTGATAGAGCAGTATGTCCCGCTCCGCTATGGCCTCGAATATGCCGCGAGGCTCCGATAGCTCCAGGGGGACCCTCGGCGTGAACGGAGGGAACTTCAGATCCGGCCTGTCCAGCTTGAAGAGCTGCATGACCGACGACAGGCCCACCGGGTTCTTCATCGAGTACACCTGAAACAGGTCCAGCTCGAGGTTTCGCGTCAGTATGCCCCGTATGTGCTTAGGCGCCTCCTTCTCTATCTGGAGGCGCACCGCGGACCCGAACCTGCGCCTGTCCACGCTCTCGACGATGGAGTGCAGCAGGTCCTCCGCCTCGTCCGACTCTATCTCGAAATCCGCGTCCCTCGTGACCCTGAAGAGAGCCGCGTCGACTATCCTCATGCCGGGGAATAGCATCCCCAAGTTGGCTTTTATGACGTCCTCCAGCCAGATGAACTTGTCCACCCTGGCCGACTGGCGGAGGCCCATCCTCTCCATCTTGCCCTCCGAGTCGTCCGGCAGCGGGATCAGGCGCGGGAACGACTCCGGGATCTTGAGCCTCGCGAAGAGCTCGCGCCCGCACTCGTCGCGGAGTGCCAGCGCGAAGTTCAGGCTGAGGTTCGATATATGGGGGAAAGGGTGCCCGGGGTCGAAGGCGAGCGGGGTCAGGGTCGGGAATATCTCACCCTTGAAGTAATTGTCGATATACCTGCGCTGCTTGTCCTTCAGGTCGCCGAACCCCAGTATCTCTATTCCGCTGTCGCGCAGCTCCCGCAGCATCTCGCCGCGCCAGTGGTCGCCCTGGCGTTTCACGTCCGCGATGATCGCTTTTCGGATCGCCGCGAGCTGCTCCACCGGGGTCATGCCGTCCGGCGGCAGGTTGACCACGCCGTCGCGAAGTTGCCGGATCAGACCGGAGACCCGGATCATGAAGAACTCGTCGAGGTTGTTGGCGAAGATCGACATGAACTTCACCCGCTCGAGCAGAGGCTTGGACCTGTCGAGCGCCTCGTCCAGGACCCGGCTGTTGAAGCGCACCCAGCTGAGCTCCCTGTTGATGTACCTGACGGCCCTCTCGGAACCGTTCTCCCCGCCGCCCTGCTTCCTCTCTAGTTTCAGCGCTTTGTCCGCCCCCTTGGCGGGCTCTCCAGCCTCCACGGTTCGCACCTCCCCGCGACTTGATATAAATTTATCCGCGAAACAACCTTCGAAAAATTTTTAAAATATTTTGCCCCTCACAGTCCCCTGAACTTCTCCAGCAGCTCCTCGTCGGACATCCCGGCGCGTATGCCGAAGCGGGTGAGCGCGAAGTCATACCTCACCGGGTCGTCCGGCCTGATCGAGCGGAACCCCTCGGTGGCCTCCAACGCGGCCAAGCCGTCCGCCGCGTTTCGCCTGACCATCCCCAAGCCCTTGGCTATGCGAAACATGTGCGTGTCAAGCGGAATAATAATATCACAAGGCGAGACGAGCCTCCATCCCCCGGGGTCGACGCTGTCACTTCGTACCATCCATCTCACGTAGAGGGCGAGGCGCTTGCAGGCGCTCCCCCTCATCGCCAGGGGCAGCAGCTGCGACGAGACGAGCCCCGCGTAACGCAAAATGGACTCGGCGAAAGCGTTCATCGCGGCTATGATGGGGGGCGCGGCATGGCCGCCGCGCGGACCGGCGGCGGCCATGCCGGAATGGAAGAGGTTTTCGAGGTTCCCATGCTCGCGCACCGCCCGCCCGATCCCGCTCAAAAATTTGGACATCTCGGCCGCGTCGTTGAAGCGGTGCTTGAAGCCGCGCAGCCGGTCAAACAGCTCCGCGGGGCCCGTGCGGGACAGGGCGTCCGCCGGGTGAGCGCCGAGGACGTCCAACACCCTCCGAACGCTCGCCAATATGGATGCCACGCGCCCATACGCGAGCGACGAGGCGATCAGCCCGACCACCTCCCTGTCCGCCGGGTCGTCATACAGATAGAGGAACTCCAGCGGATCGGGGGAGACGTACTCCCTCCTGTTGTAATCCGCGTAGAGCTCCTCCAGTAATTCGTACATGCCGCCGCGCTTCGCTTCGCTTTCTATTTCAAACAGCCCCCGTCTTCGCAATCCGCCCCATCCCGGCGCCGCGCGAGCGCGCGGGATGGGACAAGGGTTATTCTACAGCGAATTCGCCAGTTTTGCGAAGACCGCCTCGGAATTAGCGACTGTGGCGTCTATTATCTCGTCGGTGTGCGCGGCCGATACGAACATCGCCTCGAACGCGCTGGGCGCGAAGTAGTCCCCCCGCTCCAGCATCCCGTGGAAGAAGCCCGGATAAAGGTCTCCCCTCGTCGCCTGGACGGACTCCAGGTCCGACGGCACGGATTCAGAGAAGAACATGCCCAGCACGGAGCCGAGCCGCGAGATCGCTATGGGGAGCCCCGCCCTCCCGGCGGCGGATTTAAATCCGCGCTCCAGACGGGACGCAGCGCGCTCCAGGCGGTCATACGCCGATTCGGTCAAGCTCTTCAATGTGGCGATGCCCGAGGCCATAGCCAGCGGGTTGCCCGATAGCGTGCCAGCCTGGTACACCGGGCCGATGGGCGACAGGCGCTCCATCAGGCCGGCCCTGCCTCCAAGCGCGCCGACCGGCAGACCGCCGCCGATTATCTTGCCGAGGCACGTGATGTCCGGCGCGACCCCGACGACGTTCTGCACCCCTCCCTCCGGGACGCGGAAGCCCGTTATGACCTCGTCGAATATCAGGAGCGCGCCGCGCTCCCGCGTAATTTCGCGCAGGCCTTCGAGGAAACCCGGAGCGGGCGGCACGAGGCCCATGTTCCCCGCCCACGGCTCAACTATGACGGCGGCTATCTCTCCGCCGCTCTCCTCGAATATCCTCCTGACGGAGTCCATCGAGTTAAATCGCGCCACTATCGTGTCCCGCGCCGAGGCCGCAGTGATCCCCGGCGAGGTCGGAACGCCGTGGGTGAGCGCGCCGCTGCCCGCCGACACCAGCAGGCCGTCGTTGTGCCCGTGGTAGTTGCCGGCGAACTTCACTATCCTATCCCTCCCCGTGCAGCCCCTGGCGAGCCGCAGGGCCGTCATCGTCGCCTCCGTGCCGGAGCTGACGAAGCGAATCAGGTCTATCGACGGGAACCTGCCCTTTATCATCTCGGCGAGCTCGACCTCGCCGACGCACGGAGCGCCGTAGGAAGACGAGCGCGCGGCGGCCTCCGAGACCGCCCGCACCACGTCCGGGCTGGCGTGGCCGAGTATCATCGGCCCCCAGCTCGACACGTAGTCGCGGTACTCCGCGCCCTCCGTGTCGCGCAACACGGCCCCCGCGGCGGAGTCGATGAATATCGGCGTGCCCCCCACCGACTTCCACGCCCTGACAGGGCTGTCGACGCCGCCGACAAGGCTCCCGCACGCTCGCGCGTATATTTCCTCCCTCTTGATCATCGTATCACCTCGCCAAATTTATCGAACACTCGCGCACTCGTTCCTAAGAAGCCTGAAACCACAGGATCAAGACCGCGGGCTCTGCCCGCGGTTCGAGAAAGAAGGCTGATTTACTGTTATATGCCTAACTTAAGCAGGCCCTCGAGCGCATGAATCAAGCCATCCATGTCCGGGGTCAGCATCTTGACCGCGCGGCGCCCGAAATTAGCCTCGGCCGCATCGGCGCACGCAGTGCCCCACGCTATCACGGACGAGCCCTCGGGAGGAGAGCCTATTACGCGGGCGTACTCCTCGACGAGCGCGGAGCTGCCGAACACCACCGCGTCCACCCCGCAGGATTCCCACTGCTCGCGCATCACCTCCAGGCCGGGCACGCGGCTGGGAACCATCCTGTACGTGGAGAAAGACGAGACCTCGGCTCCGGCAGCCCTCGCGGCGTCCGCCGCGACGCTCGAACCGCGCTCGTTTCGCGCGAACAAAACCCTCTCGCCGGGGGACACCAGTCCCGTTAATTTCTTCGCAAGCTCATCACTGCTTCCGCCCGCAACGTGGTCCGGGACGATCCCGATGGAGCGGAGGGCCTCGGACGTGCCGTTGCCGATGGCTACGACTCGCGCGCTCACGCGCCTCAGATCCTCCACGGCCTCCCGCAGCTCGGACGCCCCCCTCGGACTGGTGATGACCAGCCAGTCGGCGGACTCCAGCGCCGAGCGGGCCTCGCGGTCCAGGCGCATCGGCTCCAGCGCGAGCAGGGGCACCCCGTAGCAGTCCGCGCCCATAGCCTCCAGCGCCCTGCCAACCTCCCAGCACTTGGGGTACGGCCTGCATATCTGAATCTGCATCCCCGCGAGCCGGCCCGGCTCGGGTGACAGGTTTATGCGCGACACCTCCCCTATGTATATTATCGACGGGTTGGGCAGGCCGCCGCCGCGGGCAAGGCGCCCCACGCTCCCCAGCGTGCCGTCGATACGCGCGGAGCGGCCCCAGCCGCCCCACTGTATGACGGAGACCGGAGTGTCCGGGGACATGCCGTGGGACACCAGCCTGTCCGCCGCGCCGGCGAAGTTGGACGTGCCCATGTAGAGGGCCACCGTGCCCTCCGCCGCCGCTATGCCCCTCCAGAAGCGCTCCTCCTCCCCTGTGGCCGCGTCGAACCTCCTATGGCCCGTCGCAAGCGTCAGCGAGGAGGCGGCGTTCCTGTGAGTGGCGGGCAGCCCGGCGCAGAGCGCGCCGCCGACGGCGGACGTGACGCCCGGCACCGCCCTCCACGGTATCCCGTTTCTCTCCAGAAACTCCGCCTCCTCGCCGCCCCTCCCGAATATGAAGGGGTCCCCTCCCTTCAGCCGCACGACCGTCTCGCCGCTTCGGCCGAGCTCGGCCAGGAGAGCGTTTATCTCATCCTGCGAGAGTGTGTGGTCACTTTCGCGCTTTCCGGCCAGGTGAAATTCGCACGCGCCAGGCGCCAGTTGCAGCAGATCAGGGTGTATGAGCCTGTCGTAGACTATATGCCTCGCGGACGCGATCGCCGAAGCGGCCGCCAACGTGATCAGTCCCGGTGAGCCGCAGCCGGCCCCCACCAGATAGACGCTCACGGCCGGGCCTCCCCGCGGCTAGACGAGAGGCTCCTCATCAAGGGCTTGTCGCACACCTCGTCCC
Source organism: Synergistaceae bacterium (assembly GCA_031269245.1). GTDB lineage: Bacteria > Synergistota > Synergistia > Synergistales > Synergistaceae > JAIRKI01. The sequence goes on from JAISZL010000087.1 coordinate 10,122, forward strand.
AGAGGCGCGACGCTATGAGACGCGCCTCCTCCTCCGAGCCGGCCTTCCCCCTGATGCGCGCCGTGATCCGCCCCCCGTCAGAGTCCTCCGAGCGCTCGAAGGGAAATACGTCCGCCGTGAGCTCGAGCGTCCCGCCCGCGTACTCCCCGCGAACCCCTATGGGGCACACGCAACCCAGCCCCATGTGGGCCAGGAACGCTCGTTCGGCCGTCACCTCGTACCACGTCGGGACGTGGTTGAACAGCCGCAGCACGCCCTCCAGCGGGGAACCGGCCCTGACCTCCGCGGCTATGGCGCCCTGTCCCGCCGATGTGACGAACGGTAGCCTCTCGGCGAAATCCAGTGCCTTGCCCAACCTGTTCAGCCCGGCCTCCGCCAAAACCAGCGCGTCCACCTCCCCGTTTTTCAGCTTGAAGAGCCTGGTGTCGATGTTGCCCCTGCACGACACGCACTCCAAATCCGGCCTGACGCTCAATATCTGCGCCCTCCTCCTGACGCTCGACGTGCCCACCCTGCCGCCAGGCGGCAGCGAGTCGAGCGGCGTCCCGTCCCTGGTGACCAGCAAGTCGTGGACCGCGCCCCTGGGCAGCACCGCCGCGATGACGCAATCGCCGGGCAGAGTGGACGGCATGTCCTTAAGGCTGTGAACCGCGCAGTCGCCGACCCCGTTCAGCAGGTCGTCCTCCAGGGCCTTCACGAAGGCCCCAAAGCCGAAGCTCGACAGATCGCTCGTCCTGTCCCTGTCGCCGTGGCTCGTCACCGCGCGGAGAACAGCCGACACGCCTACAGCGGACATGGCCTCTATCCACATCTCCGACTGAGCGATGGCGAGCGGGCTGTTTCTCGTCAGCAGCCTGACCGGCTTGGTCCTTCCGGCCGCCATGATATCCCGCTTGAGCAGGGCCGCCCTCGACGGGTCCCGCCCGCCGCTCGACACCCCGACATAGCAGCCGTCGGTCTCGAACTGCGCGCAGAGGGCGAAGTCCCCCTTGGCGCCGTCGGAGCAGACGTCAACGAGACAGCCCGCGCCGCGGGCCATCGCCGCTATCGCGTCCGCGTCCGCGTCCCGAACCGCGACGACGGCGAAATCATGCCGCTCGAAGTCCTCCCTGACGACCTCGCGGCACTCCCACGTCACGTCTCCCTCACCCGCCATGTCCTCGATGACCCAGGTGGCATCGGGGGAGACGAGCCTCACGCGAGCCCCGCTTCGAATCAGCGTCCTGGCCTTGCGCTCCGCGACCTCTCCGCCGCCGACGACCAGTATCTCGTGGCGGTCCAAGTTGACGGATACCATCAGTCTGTATGGACCTGACAATTTATCTCCCTCCACGTTCAACGCTCCTCGTACTCCTCGTATTCGCCTGACAGTATCCTCCACGCCCTGGCGCTGTGCGCGGCCTTCGACGATACCAGCGGGTGCAGGAACTTTTTCAGGATGGACGCCCCGAATGCCTCGAGGTCTTTCTCCGCGACGCCGAGCCTCCTGGACGACGCCTCCGATCTCTCGCGCACAAGCGTCCGCGCCCTGGCGAGCGCCAGATGCTTCCACGTGTCGTCCGTCAGCATGGATATTTCCGTCAGGAGCGCCGACGAGCTCTTCTCCGCCTCGGCCTCCAGCATCTCCAGGGATTTGCCGTAGTCCGCCATCAGCCTAGAGGATATATCCCTCAAGTCGTCCAGCGTGACGCGCGCGCCAGCGGCGCGGGGCTCGCTCTGATGGGGCGAGCCGAGGTCGATTATCCACGTGTCCGGCATCCCGTCCCCTTCATCCCCGGAGAGCACGGGGGACTCCGCGCCGGTGCAGAGAAAGACGACGTCGCACTCGGACGCGGACGCGCGCCATTCGCCCCACGGAACGAGCGCGGCCCTGGCTATCTTCTTGTCCGCCTCGCGCGCGCTCCTGTTCGCCGCGCGCACGTCTACGCCCATCTGAAGCAGTATCGACGCGGTCTCCTGCCCGAGCGTGCCGAGCCCGGCCACCATCGCCCTTGGGCGGCGGCCGTTCCCACTGGTCGCTATCTCCTTCACAAAGTGGCTCGCGGCGATATACGGGATGGACGGCTCCCTCCCGGGGTGGTAGCAGGCGCGCAGGGTCGCGGCCATGCCTATCGCCCGCTGGAAGAGCCTGTGGAGCACCTTGCCGCAGCTCTCCGCCGACGCGTAGGCCGACTTCACCTGAGAGACTATGTGGGACTCGCCTCGGGCCATGCTCTCCAGCCCCAGCAGCACCCTCAGTATGTGCCGCACCGCGTCGCGGTCGTACAAGACCCTGGCCCCCCCCGGGGGTGAGAGGGCGGCGGCTCCCCGGTCGTCGTCGTCGAGATTAGGCAAGACCATGTAAAGCTCGCTTCTGTTGCATGTGGACAGGCTCATGTACTCGCTCACGAGGCCGCGCGACACGACTTCTCCGACGCCTCCCCATCCGTCGATGAGGCATTGGACCCGCTCACTCACGGTGGAGGCGTTGTGATCCATCGTTATCACGCATATTCTACCCATATCAGACCACCTCCGTAACGCACCAGGCGATGAAGATAGACAGGGACTCAAGCGTCAGGGTCATGGCGAGGTGTCTTTTCACCAGACCCGGAATCATCTCTCTGGGGAATATCCCCATCCAATACCCGACGTTCTGCCGCATGGCTCGAGTGAGCGAGCCAACCATGCTGCCGACGAGCAGGGCGAGCACCGCCTGGGAAACCCCGAGCGACCCCGCCGCGAGCGCCCCCCGCGCGGACGAGAGAGCCGCCGTGACGTGTGCCAGCGCGCTCACGGCGACGGCCCAGCCCTGGGCGGGGAGAAAGGAGTAAAACCCCCACTCGGCTATGTGGTCCGTGAACGCCCTCTCCGCGAACGGGACGAGCACATAGGTGAGCGAGAAAAAAAACCACGCCCACGGCAGCGATACAGCCATCGTCTTGAGGAGACGCGCGCGGCGCGCCCCATGCCCCGGCGCTTTGAGCCCGCCCTCCGCGAGGGAGGAGACCTCCCTCCCTCTTCCGTGCCTCGAGAGCAGGGTGACGACCCATATAAAGCGCACAGCGCTTCTCACTATCAGCACCATTGAATATATGAAGCCGGCCATTCCGGCGATTCCGGCGGCCACCGCGACCGTGCCGGCCCACCTGCGGAGGTAGCCGGGGAACGCGAGTGACATCGTCCCGTAGGTCGCCTCCTCCCTGGTGATATCCCCGTCCGTATAGCTCGCGGCTATGAGCGCCGCGCCGGACCTGGGAGACCCGAGCGCTATCAGCATGGCAGCGGCTATCCTGCTGTGTATCCCCAGACGAGAGAGGCGCGGTATCACTGGCTCGAACACGCGCTCCACCACACCCAGGCTCAGTATCAGCTCCCCCACCGCGAGCCCGGCCGCGACGTTCCACGTCAGGACGGCCATAGCCCGCAGAAGAGCTCCCCAGAACTCTGGGGACGTTATCGAGACTACGTTCATCGCGGGAGCGCGATGCGGATTACCCTCTATCCCTCCAGAGCAGCAGAACCGATAGATAGTCGTCGGTCGGCTGGGTCGCCTCGTCTCCGGTGACCACCCGCTGCTCCGGCAGGCCGGCGCGGTGCACCCGGACGGCCCTGCCCCAAGGGCCGGTCGAACCCACCAGCGCGGTCAACATATCCCCGACCGCGGACGGCTTGTAGAGCGCCACGCAATCGGAGGCCCTCATGGATTCCGCGAGGCGCTCCACGTCCGGCGACCCCGGAAGTATGGAGAGCCGTTCGGCGCCCATGGCCAAAAATTCGCCGGAGAGACAGCTGGAGAGAGAGTGAGCGGATATGCCGGGCAGGAGCCTTAGATCGAGGTCCGGGCACATGTCACGCCACACGGTGTAGAGATACGCCACGGTCGCGTAGAGCGCGGAGTCCCCTATGACGGGAAGGGCCACACAACCGGCTCCCTCCCACGCGGGGCGCAGCAGGTCGAGCTGCGCCCTTATACCGGCGTCCCGCGACGCGGCGTCCGTCGTCATCGGGAAGGTAAACGGATGCGTCTTTCTCCCGCCGCCGAGACGCGCGTAGATATCACCCGCGACGCTTCTCCTGCCAAAATCAGAGACCGGAATGAACACCACATCCGCCGAGTCCAAAACGCGAACAGCGCCTATGGTCATGAGATCTGGATCCCCCGGTCCAACACCGACACCATATAAAATCAAAACGAACCACTCCTTTTACGATGTAGTCTCCGGCAGCTCGATCAGCGCTTCCTTATCTTTATTATACCCATGCACCAGCCGAGCAGGTCGTCCGTCGCGGAGAAGCTCGGGACGCCGGGCGGCTCGTCGGGCCTGCCGATCAATACCAGAGGGATGCCCAGACGCTCCGCGGCCAAGGCCTTCGCCTCTATGCCGCCCAGCGCGCCGGACTCCTTGCTTAAGATGAGGCGCACGCCGCGCTCCCGGCAGAGGGACTCGTTGAACTCCGCCCCTCCCGCGCCCCACATCGCCACTATCTCCCTCGGCTCCAGACCGGCGGCCTCGGCCCGCCTCATGCTCTCGGCCGTTGGCAGCATTCGCGCCGTAACCCGCCGCCGCGCGTCCCTGAGGCGCGGCAGTACGCGCGGCAACGGGTTGACCCCTATGGCGAGCAGTATGGCGTCTCCCGGGGACGTGAGCTCTATTGCCATCGACAGCGCCTCGTCCAAGGACGAGGCGAATTTCGCGCTCTCCGGCACGACGCTGGGCCTGACAAATCTGCAAAGGGGCACGCGCGCGTCCCTGCACGCGCAGGCTATCTCCCTGCTAGCGTTCTCCGCGAAGGGGTGCGTGGCGTCTATGACGCCCGCCAGATGCGAGCCGGTCTCCGGGTTTTTCATGAGCTTGATCCATTCCCCGGCGTTCCTCGCGCCGACGATGAACCCCGCGCCGTCCGGCACGGTCGCCATCCCCTCGCCGCGAGCGACGGAGACCGTCACGCTCCACCCCTCCCCCATTACGGCGTCCGACGCGGCGCGCCCCTCGGTCGTGCCGCCCAGCACGAGGAACCGCCCCAACGGCCCAGTCTCCTGGACGCCGGGGCTCTCCGATATCTCGGAGTCATATCCCCTCGCCTCCAGCCATATCTTCTTCAGGGCCTTGCCGGGAGACGCCTTTTCGCGCGCGTTAGGCGACAGTATCAGCACGAGTGTCCTCATGTCGATGGAATGCTCGTCCAGCTCGTCCGCCGGCAGTTCCCTGCTCGACTCCTCCGGTCTGCCGGCGTCGCGCGTCAGGATGGCGCGCCTGCCGCGGAATATCCTGCGCACGGCGGCGATTTTCTCGGACAGCCCCCGGCTCACCGGGTTGTAGACCGCGACCGCCAGACCGCTCTCATACGCGCCCTCGAGGGCTTTTTCGACGTCGCACCAGGGCTGAAGGTAATCCGAGAGCGAGATCAGCGCCAGCCCATTCGAATATGGCGCCCCGAGGGACGCTCCCGCCGCCTGGGCCGCGGTGATGCCGGGAATTACCCTCACCCTGCCGATGCCTACGCTGTCCGGCAGCATCGAGAGAGAGAGCGACGCCAAGCCGAAAAGCGTCGGATCGCCGCCGGAGACGAGGGCCACCCTGTAGCCCCTCTCCGCGTAATTGATGGCGCTTCGCACGCGCTTCTCCTCCTCGCCCATTCCGTAGCGCTCCACGATCTTGCGGCGGATCCACGGCTCCGGGAGAAGGTCGACGTAGAGTTTGTACCCTATCAGCACCTCGCACGAGGTTATGGCGTCGCGCGCCTCCGCGGTGACGAAACGCGCGTCTCCCGGCCCCGTGCCGACCACGGCCAGCTCCCCGCGCTCGACGGGGCGCGAGATCGACAGCGCCACGGTGACGCCCGTCTCGGCGACGCGAGGCCCCAGAAGCGCTCCGGCGCTCGCGGCGGACGGCTCCGATACACCGGGAAGCCCAACGTGCCGCGCGGCCGCGGACGGGGAGAAATCCTCGTCCATGGACAGTATCTCCGAGTCCGGGACCACCGTGAGCGGCAGCGAATAGTTCGCCGCGAGGCGCAAGAGGCCCTCCTCGTCCTCCTTGACCTCGGCTGTTCTGAAACCGGCCAGAGCCTCCGCGAGAAACGGACCTCTCCTATTCGCCGACAGCGCTTTCCGTAGCACCCTGTCCAGCGCCTCCTCTGGCACCCCCCTCCTGCAGCCGATGCCCGCGGTTATCACCCTCGGAACTATCTGCGGCTTGGCGCCGACGAGCTTCTGCACGCTTCGTGGAGATATCATCAGGTCTGCGTTTCTCTGATCGCTAACCTCTTTGTATCCGAACGGCAGGGGCAGCGATATGTCGTTTTCGGCGAGGATGGGGTCTACCCAGACCGATATCTCGCCCGCCGTCTTGAGTTTCATTATCAGGGAGACAAGGCCGCCGCGGAGCAGTATGCCGTACCCCCTTCTGGATGCCCAGAGATCCGGCGCGATATAGCCGGCTCTGTCGCTGGCGGTGGTGGGGATGTATGCGGCGTCCCTGCCCGACAGTATCTCGGCGCACTCGCGGGCGAGGTCGGTGGCCAGGCCTATGTGGCCGGATATGACGGGTATGGCCGCCCCTCCGTCCTCCGGGACGACCACCAGCGCCGGGTCACGCGACTTGTCCTCCAGCAGCGGCGCCACGGAGCGCACCGCGATTGCGAGCGCCCCGATGAACACAAAGGCGTCCCCATCGCTCCATCTCGACTTGAAGGCCGCGGCGGTTCCCTCCTCAGATATCGGGACGTTCTCGGCCCCCAGCGCGTTCGACAGCTCAGAGGCGACCTCCCCGCCGGCCGAAAAGCTAAAGACGTAAACCTTCCTATCGTCCCCGGTCCTTCTCATTCTCTCCACCCGTGCGAAAAACCGCCGTCATACAGCAGACTGCGGGCGGAGGCGTCGCGATCGAGGCACTCGCCGACCACGATGAGGGCGTGTTTGGTTATTCCCGCATCGGAGACGGACCGCGGCAAATCTTTCAAGGTAGTGACGCACACGCGCTCGTCCTCCCACGTCGCCCGATACACCCAGGCTGCCTTCGAGTCGGGGCTCATCCCCGCCGCGACGCACTTCCTCGCCAGCTCGCCGCACATGTCCGCGGAGAGGAACACGGCGAGCGTGGCACCGTGAGCGGCGAGCGACTCTATGTCCTCCGCCTCCGGGACGGGGGTGCGCCCCGCCATGCGCGTGCAGATCAGGGTCTGAGTCCCGCCCGGCACCGTGTACTCGACGCCAAGCCGCGCAGCGGCGCCCTGAAGACTCGAAACGCCCGGCACTATCTCAAAATCTATATTTCTTTCATCAAGCCCGCGTATCTGCTCCGATATGGCGCCGTAAAGACTCGGATCCCCGGTGTGGAGGCGGACAACCGTCCCGCCCGAGCCGACGGCCCCGCTCATGGCCTCGACCTGCTCCTCCAACGTCATCTCAGCGGTGTTCATGATCTCACATCCCTCGCGGCAAAATGAGAGTATCTTCTCGTTCACAAGACTGCCCGCGTAGAGCACGAGGTCCGCCGATTCCAGAAGGCGGGCCCCCTTCAGCGTCAAGAGCTCCGGGTCGCCGGGCCCGGCGCCCACTATATACACCTTTCGCGTAGCCTCCACCTCATTTATCCCCCCATATCAAGTCGATGGGATTGTTCCCCTGGAGCAGCCAGTCCGACGCGGTCTTGCGCCCCACGGAGGAGTGTATCCTCCAGAAGCCCGCGCTCACCCCCAGCCCTCCGAGATAGGAGAGCGCGCGCGACGCGGTTCCGGGCATCAAGGCCGTCAGGAGCAGCCTTCCGCCGTCGTTGAGCCTCGCGAAGCACTCCCCTATTATGACCTCGAGAGCCTCTCCGTGGCCGCCGATGAACGCCGCGTCGTACGTGCCGTCCGGCATGTGCTTCGGCGCCTTGCCAGCTGTCAGCTCAACCCTGTCCGAGACGCCGGCGCGCTCAAGATTCGCGCGCGCTACTCCCAGAGCCAGGGGGGACGCCTCAACGCTCGTGACCCGGCCCGACCGCCCGACCGCCCTCGCAAGCTCGACGGTGACGGCCCCCGTCCCGCTCCCTATCTCCAGGACGGACGCTCCCCGCAGGGGCGACAGGAGGGAGACGATCATGGATCTCAGGGGCGCCTTGGTCATCGGAACGCGATCGTTCCTCAGGAACCACTCGTCATCAATCACGCCCCTGCCGAGCGCGGCTTGGCCCTCCTCCAGCATCGTTCGTCCCCCTCCCTTTTTATGCCTCCAGCCACAGCAGGGATAACCTGCCCACGTACTGGCCGTCGATCAAAGTCCTCAGGCTAGGCGCGTCGCGCACCCGCTCACCGGGCAATCCGAGATCGCACCCCAACGCGGCCCAAGCGCCGCCCAGCTCGTCGTCCGACGCCAGCCACCTCATGTGGTCCATCGCGCGCGGCATCTCCCCGAGGAGCACCGCCAACGCCGGGGCCGAGCGCAGCTTGCCGCTCAGCTCCGATATATCCGGCAGCCGCCTGCCGTGCAGTGTGACGCTCGCCACGTTCGCCCACGACCTGCCGATGCGCGAGGCCATTATCTGCAGGGACGATATCCCCGGTATCACCCTGACGCGCTCCATGCCGAAATGCCCTATCACGCGGCGCGCCAAGCTGTAGAAGCCTGGGTCACCGCTCACCAAAAGGACAGCGTCCCCGGAGCGGGACTCGCGCTCCAAAATCTCCACCGCGGCGTCCGACATGCCGCTCGGGGGCAGTTCGACACACCTCGTCCCCCCAGACACGCCAAGGGACTCGATCAATCTCCCTCCGGAGACCACCACGCCCGCGCCGGATATGGCGCGCGACGCCTCCGCGGTCATATAATCGCCATTCCCCGGGCCCGCTCCGACTATATATATCATTTCAGGATTTTCGCGTTCTCCTTGATCTCTTCTATCAACCTGCCGAGGTTGTCAGTGCGCGACAGCTCCCTGTCGGGGAGCGAAAAGGTCAGGCACGCGCACTCCGATATGCCCACAGCCCCTGTCAGCGCGGTCTTGACAATCCTGTCCGCCAGCTCCTTCAGCGCGGCCGCGCCCCAGTCGGTCCTCGATATGCGCGTGCCCACCTCGTCCGCCATGGTGCTGTCCAATATGCTCCGCACGTCATCGCTGCCCGCTCCGTGAAGCGCCGCATAGGCCGCTATGGCCTCCAGGCGCCCGTCGCTGCGAGTGCTGTGGGTGTCCAGGGAGCCCGCGGACAGCTTCGAGAACTTCCCGATCTGGCCGACCAACACGAGCTTCTCGAAACCTACGTTGCCCACCATGCTGAAGGCCTCTCCGGCGAAGTTGCTGATGTTCACGATCATGTTGTCCGGGATGCCGAGCAGCATGGCCATCCGCCGCCCGTAGTTGCCGGGGACGAGGCACGCTATCCTGGCACCAGCCGCGTTGAGGACCGACAGCTCGGATTTTATCGTGCCTATTATCGCCTCTGTGCTCATCGGGGAGACTATGCCGGTCGTTCCGAGGATGGACAGCCCGCCGACTATCCCCAGCCTCGGGTTGTAGGTCCGCTTCGCCAGCTCCTCCCCGTCGGGCACGGAGAGAATGACCCGCGCGCCCTTGCCCTGCGGCAGCTCCATGCCCAGCGACTTGCGTATCAGGGTCATCGGGCCGGGGTTGATAGCGGCCTTGCCGGGCTGCACCGGCAACCCCGGCTTGACCACGACTCCAACGCCCTTGCCGCCCAGCACCGTTATGCCTATGTCATCGGATATGCGGACCTCGGACGCCACCACCACCCCGTGGGTGATATCGGGGTCGTCCCCCGCGTCCTTGGTGACCCACGCCTCCGCGCCCTCCTCGGTTTTGCGGCAGCCCGTTATGGGCACCACTATGTTCCTTCCGCCGGGCAGCGAGAGTTTGACCACGGAGCAGCTTTTGTCCAGAATAAAACGCACCGCGGCCGCGGCGGCGGCCGCCGCCGCGCTCCCAGTGGTGAAACCGCTCGACAGGCCGGACCTATCCATCCGATCCATTGAATTCCTCCCTCCCCTCGACAAGTTCACGAAGGGCTTCGACTATCCCTCTCCTAAGGCGCAAAAGGGACGGGCGCGAGATATCGGCCTCCGCCACGTCGAAAACCATCCCGGCACGAACGGCCCTGAGCCCCGAAAACCTGGAGTCCCTCATGAATTCGGCGGCCCTGGTGGCGTTCATAGCGCCCTGCTGCAACAAAATCACGTCCACCTCTCCGTCCGAGGCGAGCAGGCGCTCCGCCCCGAAGGGCGCTATGACGCTACCCTCCGACACCGGCTCGGCGTCCGCCGCCGCGTTCCTCAAGCCCGCTGACCTCAAGATATGCGCCGCCCACGAATCGGGCGTGCACGTTGACATCGTCCTTCCAACAGTGATCAAAAGCACGCCTCGCCCCACATCCCCCGAGAGCCCATCCCCCTCCAAGGCCCTCAGCTCCGCCGCGGCAGCGGCGCCCGACTCGGGCGCCATCCCCGTCACCCGTGCCAGGATATCCACATATGCCGGAAACTCGTCCCACGCGGGGGGGTCCAGCGCCAGCACCTTCACCCCGAGGGATCTCAGCCTGCCGTAGAGGGCGGGCTGCCCGCGAACGTACATGGGCCTGCTCAGAACGAGGTCGGGCTTCAGAGCGATTATCTGCTCCACTCCGGGCCTGGCCCCCAGATTAGGCATCGAGCCGCGGCCCGTCTCGTCGTCCCCCTGCCCCGTGCCCACCAACAGGCTCCCCGCGCCGATGGCCATCAAGTTCTCCGTATGTCCGGGGTATAGGGATATTATCCGAGACGCCGGGGCGCCGAATAAAACTTTATCCCCGATATCGTCCTCCGCTTGCGGTTCATCGGTTGCGGCGAAGCAAGAACATGCGGGGAATAACAACATCAAAACCAGTATAACCCCTAACAGTTTTTCACGCCAGAATGGCTGAGCTTTTGATTTATTTAACGAATTCACCGGCCGCCTCCCAAAGTTATACCCACAAAGTGGATAACTTTGTGGAAAATCCCCCTATTTCTAGGCATTTTCTCATAGTAGATACTGTTGATAACTCATTCTAAAAACCGTCTTTATGGAGAAGGCCCCCAGATATTGCGCCGGGGGCCGGTTTTTTACATGGCGCCCTCGTCCCACGCCTCGCGGAGCTTGTCCAATATCAGGCTTTGGACCGCCTTGTTCTGGCCCAGCCCTGACAGCACCGGCGTCACCCTGAAGCCCTCGGCCGTGAGCATGGACTTCCAGGAGTCCTCCTCGTCCCCGGCTATGTCGTTGTGCGCGTGGTCGCCGGCGACCAACATGGCTGGGGCTATGAGCGCGTTCTTCACCTTGCTCGCCTTTATCCTCGCCAGGACGTCGTCGTATGACGGCATCCCCTCGATCGTTCCCACGTAAAAATTAGGGGACTTGCGCCACAGCGCCATCTGAAGCGCGCTGTAGGCGGCATCCGCGAAGTGGTGCGTGCCGTGGCCGACGAATATCACCGCGCCGTTCCTGCCCCGCTCGGAGTAGGTGTCCGTCAGGGCCTGCGCCAGGCGCTCGAAATCCCGCAAATTGGAGAGAAGCGGGAGGGACAGGGATATCCTCCTGAACCCGGCCTTCGGACCGCCGCCGCTCATGAGGCGGAAGCCGTCTACCACCGACTTGAGATCGTCGTATTCGGCCCCCGGGATGACGTGGGTCGAGACCACGGTCACATCCGTGAAGCCCTCGTAGGCCATCTTGGCAAGGGCTATCGCCGGCTCGTCGACTGTCTTGTTCCGCTCGCGCGCGATTTTCCGCATGATTATCCGCGAGGTGTAGGACACCCTTACCTCAACACCAGGGTACGCGGCCTTGACGACGTCGGTGACCGCGTTTATGCCCTCCTCCCCCTCCGGCATACTGCTTCCGAAGGCGACGAGCAGTATGCCCTTCTTCACGTCAGAGCCCGGCTCCGGCGTGAACGCCTCGGCAAGAGCGGCGTGAGCCGCGGTCAACGCGCACACCAGCAGCAGGATGCGCGGCAGACTCTCCAGAGCCCTTAAAAACGTCCTTTTCAACTGAAATTCCCCCTCCTATGATTTGAACTATGATGAGCCTCACAATTCACACCATCCGCAGGAGAGCGTTTACGCACGCGGCGCACAAACCCGAGCCGCCCCGAGGCCCCTTCATCAGGATCGACGGGATGCCGGACGAGGCCAATGCCTCCTTGCTGTCCGCGGCGCCGACGAAACCGACCGGCATCCCGCAGACGAAGTCAACCCGCGCGCCCTCACGGGCCCGCTCGACGAGGCGGAAGAGCGCCGTTGGGGCGTTGCCGAAGGCGAACATCCTGACGCCCAGTTCCAACGCCCTGTCCACTGACGCCATCGCCCTAGTCACGCCCAGCTCGGACGATGACCTTCCGACCTCCTCGTCGTGGATATACGACTTGGGCTCCAAATTCAAACGCGCGCACTCCTCGCGGGAGATGCCGGACTTGAGCATCTCTACATCGCAGTACAGGACTCCTCCTCTGGATAGAGCTCCGCGGGCCGCCTCCAGGCCGCCGTTTTTGGCCTCGATCAGGTTCGCCAGGGAAAAATCCGCCCCAGCGTGCACGACGCGGACAGTCACGTCGATCAGTGACTCGTCCACAGCGTAGCACGAGAGGGCGTTCCTGATTATCTCGAAGCTTCTTTCCTCGATGCTCAAGGGCTTTCGCTCGTAATTCCCACCAATGCCGTCCAACTGTCTCCCTCCTTTCGATAAACAGAAGCGCCTCATTTGCTCAACGAGGCGCTTCTGCCATGGCGGAACCCCGGACTTAGATCCCTTGACCACGATCGCAGCGCCTACCCACGCAGGACACTATACCGCGACATTTAGACGTTGGCCCGATTTCCTGGCTACCCTTCATCCTACTCCCGCGCCTTCCCAAAAACCCCGATACGGATTCTCAGTGGCATCGTGCGGTTTCGTCCGAGCAACAGTGGCGGGGCCGCTCCGGTTTGACCGGATTCCCGGTACGCAACGTCGGCATGAATTAACCTAACCAATTATAACAGATTATGCGAGGAATTATGAAAACTTTAGAGGAATATATTATTTCGTGTAAGAGCTTTCTATAGCACGAATTATTTGTGTAAGGACCGTGTTGACTGGGACTGGTTTTTTATGTTTGAGGCCCAGCTCCACGACGGCGCCGCCAAAAATGCCGACCTCGGTGGGTCGGCGCGCCTCGATATCCTGGAGCATGGAGGTCTTGCCGGACGGGGAGAGACCGTCCAGGATGGGGAAGCAGGACTCCCTGTCGCGCTCGGTCAGGCAAACGCCCTCGCTGGGGGCGATATTCACTACCTCGTCCATCGCCCCCCGCACGAGCTCCAATGCCTCCGGCACCCTCCGCATGACCCCGTAGGGCGCGCGGAGGACCGCCGACACCTGGTTCAATCCGACGTTTATCATGAATTTTTTCCAGAGGGCAAACCTCATGTCGTCCGGTATCTCGTAATTTACGCGCGCCCTGCCTAAGAACTCGGCCACGCGCCTCACGTCGGGCGAGAGCTCGCCGGGTGCGTTCCTCTCCTCCCCGAAGATGATCGACCCCAGCGTCGAATAGACCGTGCTGCAGGACGCCCGGGTCGCGTCAACGCCGATGACGAAGCTGCGGAGGACCTTGCCGGACCCGTAGGCGCCGGCTATGATCCGCTCGCTCGTTATGCCGTTCAGCAGCGACAGGATAACGGTGTCCGGGCCGACGTGTCCCTCGGCGTCGGCGATGGCCTCGCGCAGATCGTAGCTCTTCACCGCGAATATCAGGAGATCGGCCGGAGACTCGCTCCGTCCCGGCTCGCAGACCCGGAAGAAGTACCTCCTCCCGTTGACCTCCACGCCCCCCGATCTGTATCGCTCAGCCCTCTTCCCAGAGGCTATGACACGGATGCCGCCGACGGGAATCGTCTCGGATATCCTGGCCGAGTACGCGCTGCCTATGGCGCCGAGTCCTATGATCGAAACCGTCTCGATGCCGTCCATCACCGAGTTTTCCCCACTAGTCCCGGGGCGCCGGCTGCCCCACGAGCTCCCTGAAAATCTCCTCAACTGACTCCATACGGACGCATTTGACCACGTTGCTGCCCACGAAGAACAGCCCGGACTCCCAGTCACCGGTGTACGAGTCCACCAGGGCCTGCGCGATGCAGAAGGACGACCTGTCCTTAAGGTACGAGCAGTGCGAGAGACAGGCCGCCAGGCACGGCTTGCTGTCCACGTGCCCCGCCATGTAGCGCTCTACGAAGGGGTTCTTGAGCGCGCGGCCTGGTATGCCGACGGGGCTCATGATTACGACGACGTCCTCCTCCTTGGCGTCGATGTACGCCTGCTTGAACCTGTCGCTGGCGTCGCCCTCGACGGTGCAGGCGAACCTGGTCCCCATCTGCACGCCTCGCGCGCCCATCTCGAACGCGCGCATCATGTCCGCGCGGTCCCATATGCCTCCGGCTGCGATTACGGGAATGTCAGCCCTCACGGTATCGCCAATGTACCTGACCAGCTCCGGGACGACCGTCTCCAGCGAAAACGCCTCGTCGGTCACGTGCTCCATCCTAGTGGCCCCCAGATGCCCGCCGGCGTAGAGCGGCGTCTCGACCACTATCGCGTCGGGCAGCCTGTCGTACAGCTTGCCCCACTTGCGGACTATGAGATCCGCCGCCTTGACGGAGCTCACTATCGGAACCACCGCCACATCGGGGAAGTCCTTCGTGTACTCAGGCAGCTTCATGGGCAGCCCGGCACCGGAAACTATCATGTCGACCCCCGCCTCGCAGGCGCTGCGCACCTGCCTATCATAGTCCGTCAACGCTACCATGCAGTTAACGGCTATGACACCCTCCGGGAACGCCTCCCTGGCGGCCCTTACGGACTCGGCCACCGCTATCTCGTTTATCTCAAAATAGTTTCTTCCAGTGAACATAGGATGATCACAGGCGAGACCCACGCTGGCTATTGTCCCCACTCCGCCGTTCGCCGCAACCGCCCCGGCGAGGCGGGCTCCAGATATCTTCACGCCCATTCCGCCCTGAACCACTGGATACCTCGGCGCGTGTTTCCCTATTTTGAGTGTTGGTAAATTTGACAATGCATCACTGCTCCTTCAGGCCCGGCCCTTTAAATTCGCCCCGCTTACGCTCCCGGCGCGGACGCGCTTCGCGCAAGCATCCGCTTCAAACCTGAAACCGCAGGATCAAAACCGTGGGCTCTGCCCACACTCGCCAGGGAGACAGCTCCCTGGACCCTTTTTACATTTTTATTTTCACCCGCAGGGTAAAAATAAAAATGATAACGGGGTCAAGGGGACCAGTCCCCTTGCGGGGTTCGGGGCAGAGCCCCGAAGTCTTGATCCTGGTTCGAGGTCAAAAAGTCCGTTCCGCTCGTCATCGAAGCTCTCAGGTAAGTATATTGCAATTTCCCCAAAAGCAAAGCGTGTTTTTTAAAAACAGTCAAAACAACCCGCGCCCCCGACGCCATTCTCATACCGGTTCGCGCATCGTACTCATTCACCGCGCATTACGCGGCAGCGCGCGATCCTCATGACCAGCTCCGGATCGAGGCCGGAGTGCCTCGACATAATGTTCGCGCACGCCTCGCCTATCCTCTCCCCCTCCGCGTCCCCGAGCCGTCTGGGCACGCACGGCGCCAGCGGGGCGGATTTGGACCGGCGGGGCGGCCGCGCGTTCACCCGTCCAATCTCCGCCCTTATGTCCTTTATCTCGAGCGACGCCCTGTTCAATATGGCACTCCTAATGGCGCCTTTCCTGAAGTTCAAGTCCTGCAGGGCGGACTGCCCTGCGACGGTGACCACCAGGACGCCGTCCTCGAACATCCGCGGGGCGCTCCTGTCAGCCAGCGCATCGCCCACGATGGAGCGCCACTCGCGCTCCATCGCGACCAAGGCCGCGCACAGCCGGCAGAGGGATCCGGACGGCAGCAGCGCGCTGAACAGAGGGCGCTCCCAGCCCTGTCGATGTCTCAAATCAAGCGTCCTTCGCGAAACCTCTCTATCGCGACCTGAACCAGCTGAATGTCAGCGCCGTTGACGCCTGGAACGCGGGACGCCTGGCCTATGGTCCTCGGGATCACGCGGGAGAGCTTGTCCAGCGCCTCCGCGGAGAGCCCCGGAATATCCGAGTACGACAGGTTCTCCGGGATCTTGAGCTGCTCCATGGAGGCCATCTTCCTCACCCTCCTGATCTCTCGCTCTATGTAGCCGCCGTAGCGCGCCTCGACCTCCATATGCCTGCCCTCCCCTCTGTTCGCGTCAACGCCGCACACGCGGGAGAGAACGGACCACGACACCTCCGGGCGTTTTAGAAGCTCCATAGCCGGGACCGGCGCGGACAGAGGGGAGGAACCGGCTTCCTCCAGGACGGAGTTCACCTCCTTAGACGCCGGGACCTTGATGGACGACAGGCGCTCCCTCATGTCGTCTATGGCCCGCCATTCGCGCAAGCGCGCGCTCCACCGGCCGTCGCTTATCAGTCCCAGATCCCTCCCCACTTCGCAAAGACGCCTGTCCGCGTTGTCGTGCCTCATTATCAGCCTGTGCTCGCAGCGGCTGGGGAGCATCCTGTAGGGCTCGTCGGTGCCGCGCGACGTGAGGTCGTCTATCAGAACGCCGATGTACGCCTGATCCCTGCCCAGCACCAGCGGATCCCTGCCCTGAACCGAGAGCGCCGCGTTGACCCCAGCGATGAAACCCTGGGCCGCAGCCTCCTCGTAGCCCGACGTGCCGCATATCTGCCCGGAGCAGTAGAGCCCCCTGACGGCTCTGACCTCGAGCCACGGCTCGAGCTGGGTGGGCACGACGTAGTCGTACTCTATCCCGTAGCCTGGGCGCAGCATCAGAGCGCGCTCGCAGCCAGGCAGGGTGTGTATAGCCTCTAGCTGGACGTCGGGGGGCATGTAGGTCGAGAAGTTCTGCATGTATATCTCGCGGCTGTTCCTGCCCACGGGCTCCAGAAACACCGGATGGGACTCCTTGTCCGGGAATTTTAAAATTTTGTCGTCAAGGGACGGGCAGTAGCGGGGGCCCTTGACGTCTATCTCCCTGGTGGCCAGGGGCGAGCGGCTCAGCGCCGCCTTCAGGATGTCGTGAGTTCTGACCGACGTCCTCGTGCGAGCGCAGTAGTGCCCGGAGTAGGCTCTCTTCTCGCTCCAGTGCGAGAACGCCTCCGGCTCCGGGTCGCTCGCCTGGAGTTCGAGAGAGTTCCAATCCACGCTATGCCGGCATATTCGCGGCGTAGTGTCCGTCCTGAAGCGCCGGAGCTCCACGCCGGCGCGGATGAGGGACTCGGACAGGCTCGCCTCCGATGGGACTTGTCCCACCGGGCCGGACGGAAAGCTGACCATGCCCATGTGCACGCGGCCCCTCATGTAAGTTCCAGACGCCAGGACGACCCTCTTGGCGCCGAACTTCTCCCCGGATCTCACCACCACCCCCTTAACCCTCCCCGAGTCGATCGCTATCCCCTCCGCCATCCCCTGATAGACGTGCAAATTAGGGGCCTCCGCTAGCGCCCTGGAGTAGTGCGCGCCGTAGTCCTTGAGGTCGCACTGAGCGCGGAGAGTCCTGACGGCGAAACCCTTGGACGTGTTGAGCCACCTCAGATGCAGCGTGGACGCATCCGCCGCTATGGCCTGCTCCCCTCCCAGGGCATCCAGCTCCCTCACGAGGTTTCCCTTGGCGGGACCGCCTATCGCGGGGTTGCACGGCATCAAAGCCATATTGTCGAGATTGTGGTTGAGCAAGAGAGTCCCGCAACCCATCCTGGCTGAACTCAACGCCGCCTCGCACCCGGAGTGACCGCCCCCTATGACAATAACATCATAATCATTGTTCTCTGCCATATTTAAGTAAACCTTCCATTATTTATTCTATATGCCGCAATTCCATTATAGTCCAGCGCGTCAGTAGCGGCGGCGAAGACCTGGCATCCGGTGGCCAGCAGCGCGTCGACTATGGCCTCCCTTCCGGACTCGTCCAACTCCGACGTCATCTCGTCGAATATGAGAACCGGTTTCCTTCCAAGGCAGCGTTCGACGAGACGCGCGCAAGCCAGCATCAACGCCGCCGCCGTCCTCCTGCTCTGGCCTCTCGAGAGGGCTGCGGACGCATCCCTGCCCCCGCACGAAAACCTGACGTCGTCCCTCTGAGGGCCAACCAGCGGCGCCCTGGAAGCTCTCTCCCTGTCCCTTCTCGCGGCGAGGGAGAGTTTGAAATCCTCAGCCGGATCCTTCTCCAACCCTCCGCCCCCTCTCTCGAAAAAAAACTCCAGCGGCGCGGGAAGGAGCTCGGAAAAAAAAATCAACTCGGAGCAGATCATCCTCGCTATCTCCTCCCTTGTGAGCCAAAGCCAGCTTCCCAGGGAGGCCAAAACCCCGTCGACCGCCCTGGCGTCCCGGTATCCGCGGAGCAGAGCCGTCTTCTGCCTCAGCGCGCGCCTGTAGTCGTAAAGCCTCTTGGCGTAAGGCGTGCTTATGAGTGCCCCAACCCTGTCAATCATCTGCCTTCTGTGCGATGCCCCGCCCTTTATCAATGACATGCTGCCGGACAAAAACGACAGCACGGGAACGCGCCGCCTCATCTCGGTCGCCCCCGACGGCTTTCCATCGCACTTCAGCTGGCACCTCGACGACAGTGACGCGAATATCTCGTATCGCCCCTCGCCGTCCAATCCCCCCCAAAGGGACGCCCCACCCGTCCCGGATTCGAGGCCCCAGCGAACGAGGCCGGAAATTTTCGCTGAGCGCTCGAAAGGGCCCCAGCCGGATATGAGGTTGAGGCCCTCGAGAAAGTTCGTCTTTCCAGCACCGTTCGGCCCTGTCACGAGGTTGAAGCCGTTGTTCCACTCGCGGCGCTCGCTGGTCAAATTTCTGAAATTATAGAAATATGTCCCTCTAAAGAACATCTACCTCTGGGCCCGAATCACGCTCCATGATCTCATCCTTGTTCAGATCGACCGGCGCCACCAAGCAGAGGAACGAATCCGAGTCCTTGGCCCGGACGAGCATGTGGCCCTCCCTGCCGGAGAAGAGCAGACAGGCGTACTGATCGTCGAACACCTTCACCGCGTCGTGGAAGAACCTGTTATTGAAGCCCATGAAGACCGGATCCCCGTCCATGTCGCACGATATGTTCTCGACGGCTTCGCCGAACTCCTGGGCCCTTCCCGTCAGCCTGCAAACGTTGTCCGAGCCCGTGTTCATTATCACAGTGCGGTTGTAGTCCCTCACCACCACGTCGACTCGCTCTATCGCGGATATCAGGGAGGCCCTGTCGATGTAAACGACGGTGGTGTGCGTGGTTGGGATCAGCTTAGCGTAAAGCGGAAACTTGGACTCCACCCTGCGGACGGCGAACTCCATGCCCTCCGCGGCGAAATATGCCTGGGCGTCGTCCAGTATTATGCGTACGATGGTGTCGGGCTCGACCATCCCGAGTATCCTCTGAAGCTCCTTCAGCCCCTTCATCGGAAGCAGCACTGGGTCGCCGCCGAGACCGTCCGTCACCTCGCTCTTGGCTACGGCAAGCCTTCTCTTGTCGGTGGAGACCACATTCAGAAGCCCGTCGTTCATCTCCAAAAGAGCGGACGACAGATATTGCGGATACTCGTCGCCGGACGACGCGCAGATAGTTCCCCTCTCCAGAGCCAGCGCGAGGTTGGATGACGTGACGGAGCAGAATGGCGTCCCGCCGGACGAAGACGGCAGCTTTGGAAACTCGCTGACGGGGTATGTGGAGAACTTGTACCTGCTCCTGCCCGATACCATCGTGGCCTTTCCATCGTCTATTTGAAGGGTGAATTCGGCGGCTCCAGCTTTTTTGAAGAGATCCGAAACCCCTTTTATGGGTATGACAGCCTCTCCGGGCTCCAAAACCGTGACCCCGCGCGCCTCGCATATTATCGAGGTCCTTATGTCCGTGGCCCGCAGATCGACCCTGTCCTCGTTCGCCCGCATCATTACGGCGGAGAAGATATTCATCGACCCCGACGTTCCGGCGCTTCTTTCGGCCAAGCTCCAGCTCTTTATGAAGGGTTCCTTGTCTACCGATATTTTCATCCTGTGAGAACTACCTCCTTGGTGCATATGTTCACCGGTCCTGTTCCTTCTCATACTATCATTATAATATAAGAAGGATCAGCAGTAATAACAGTAGGGCCTGTGTATTTGTGGAAACGTGCACTGGAGCGCCGCCGCCAGGGCATTTTTCCTGTGGAAAGTTCAGGTCCGCTTATTCAAAAGTTACTCACACTATCCACAGAATTATGGTGGAAATCAGAAATTTATCTGGAAATAAGGGTTAAAATTCACATGAAATACACGCGTTTTTACATCTTATTCCTGATGTTGTCCACAATCGTCTTCACCCTGATGTTGGTCTTCATCATCTCTTCTATCTTCTTGCAGGCGTGGAGCACTGTGGTGTGGTCCTTTTTGTTGAACGCGAAGCCTATTTGTTTCAACCCTTCGGAGAGATAGTCCCGGGCGATGTACATCGCTATCTGCCTCGCTAGTGCCAGTTCCGACGTTCGCTTTTGCGATACCAGATCCTCTATGGTTATGCCGAAGCTCTCGGCCGTGAGCTGCTGGATGTAGTCTATGCTCGCCTGACCCTTGGTGTTGTTGCGGATGAGGTCCTTGAGCCACATCCCCAGGTTCTCCGGGTCCATGGGTTCCGAATTTATCTCCGAGTAGTGGACCACCCTGTTGAGCGCTCCCTCCAGCTCCCTTATGTTGCTTGGTATGTTTTGGGCTAGGTAGAGTATCACCTCTTCTGGTATCCTGTGCCCCTTCATCTCCGCTTTTTTTTGGAGGATCGCGACCCTGGTCTCGAGGTCGGGTGACTGTATGTCCGTGACCAGCCCCCAGTCGAAGCGCGACACGAGGCGCTCCTCGACCCCCCTTATCTCCTTAGGCGGCCGGTCGGAGCTTATCACGATCTGCTTGTTTGCCTCGTACAGGCTGTTGAAGGTGTTGAAGAATTCCTCCTGGGTGTTCTCCTTGTCGGATATGAACTGGATGTCGTCAACCAGCAGGACGTCCAGGTTTCTGTATCTAGCCCTGAACTCAGGGGTGCTGGTGTCCCTTATGGCGGTTATGAGGTCGTTGGTGAACTTCTCGGAGCTCACGTAAAGTGTGCGGGCGTCGGCCATGCCGCGCTCGACCTGATGTGCTATGGCGTGCATCAGATGGGTCTTTCCGAGCCCCACCCCGCCCCATATGAAGAGAGGGTTGTATGCCGCGCCGGGGGATTCGCTCACGGCAAGGCTCGCGGCGTGGGCAAGGCGATTCGACTTGCCCACGACGAACGAGTCGAACACGTAATTTGGGTTGAGCCCGTTTTTTTTCTGAACGGTCTGGGTCCTTATGACGCTTCGCGCGCGTTCCTGCTCCTGCGGGGTCTCGTCCGAGGAGCGCACCTCCACTGACTCGGCGTAGTTTTTCCCCTTGAGGAACTTCACGAGGGGCTCCTTGATCTTCGTCTCCATCCTGATTTTAGCGAAGGAATTCGCGGCCTCTATCAGCAGGTTTCCGTTCTCTATGGACACCGGGACGCACGTGGCGAGCCACATGTCGTTCGCGTCGTGCGGTAAAAACTCCCTCGCGCTGGAGAGGACTTCATGCCATATTGCTTCCAGGTCTTTTTTCAAATCGATACACCTCGTCCATGCGCGAGCGCATCAATATCGCCTAGCATCGCTAGTAAGCTCCGATATTCTAGCACGATAATTTACAACCGCGCAGCGTGATGGAAGTTCTAAAAAAAATGAGCCAAATTGCGCAATTTATCCACCAAATTTATACACATATTCACAAAATTTTCACCGCGCCTGTGGATAATATAAATCCTTGATATATCTTATATCATGTTGCGGCGAAATACGCAAAAAAAATGGCCGGCTTCTGAGACTGCTCAGTATCTCGCTGGGAAATGCGTGGAAAAAAGTCATAAGTTATACACATATGTGTACAGACTTAGTGGAAAAGGAACGGGACAGCGCTGATTCACCAGCCCCCTTAAAAGTTATGCGCGTTTTTACATTCGAAAAATAGACATATGACGAGTTCCTTGGCCTGGCCGCGCGATAGAGGGCGGTTAGGCCGGAGACATGTTGGACCGGCTTTTCGCCCTTTACCGCGCGTTTCGCCTGTAAGCCAGCAGCGCGTGGCAGACCGCGGGGACGAAGACGCCCGCCGCTATTGCCTCCGGTATGCCGTTTCCTATGATGACCCCAATTACAAAGGAGTAGACGGCGGCTTCAGGGATGTTCAGCGCCGCGGCGCAGGCATCCTTGAATATGAAGAATATCAGGTGCATGACGAGCAGCGTGTTGGTCATGGAGCCGGCGACTCCGGCGGCGGAGAGCGATATCAAGCGTATCGTCCGCCTCGATGACGACAGCAGTTTGTTCGTGTAGTATGGGACCACCCCCACCAAAACGCGCGGGCCGAAACAGACCAGCAGGGCCAATATGTTGCCGCCGCCCTCCGCGGACCCTGGGATTGGGATGATCGGTGAGAACGCGAACGACATGAACGACGGGTTGATGTGCGCGTTGATGAGGCTCGTCAGGCCGAAGAGAGCGCCCAGGAGAGCTCCGCGCGCCGGTCCGAGCGTTATCGAGCCTATTATGACCGGTATGTGGACTATGGTGGCCTTCATAACCCCGAAGTTTATGAACCCTATCGGCGTGAAAGCCAGTAGGAAAATGACTGCCGCGAACATCGACGTAACGGCGAAATCCCTGACTGCCACGGAGTTTTTTTTCGAACTCTTCATTGCGACACCTCTCACTGAAAAATAATCCTGTAGATTATACGTGAAACGACGGAAAAGTTCAGAGCTCATTCCTGTATTATATAATAATATAGTCGTAAATTTATTATAGCAGTAAACGTCACAAAATTTTGAAAGGAATTAATGTTAAAGTTATAGAAATAATCGGACATAAAAACGATCTGCGAAAAATCGGACACGAGGGGCTGTGTGATTGCTGCCGCGGCGTTTGGGTGATATATCATGAAAAAACGTTTATTATCAATAAAAGACAGCTTCTTCAGGAAACATACTGGCGAGCAGAACATTATCAGACGGCGCTGCACGATAATCGTTCTGCTTGTTGTATTCGTGAACGCCGCGATCGCAACCGTCGTAGGAGAAGTGTTCTCCACCCGCGAGATAAGGAACTCCGTCAAAAACGACATGGAACTCGTGAGCGAAATAGCGGGGCAGTTCATTTCTTTCACCGTCACGACTCAACAGCGCAACTCGACAAAAATCGGAAAGGATATGTACGCCCCTTACGAAAAAGTGTTGACGACCCAAAAAAATCCCTCCTACGACTTGATTTTGATGACGTTCAAATGCCCGTTATGGACGGTTTAGAAGCTACGAGACAACTTCGCGCTTCCTCCGCTCCCAATGCGGCATTTGTTCCCATAATCGCGATGACCGCGAACGTGTTCAAAGAAGATGTGGATAAATGCATCTCAGCCGGCATGAACGGGCACCTGGGCAAACCTCTGAACCTACAGGAAGTGATCGGCGTTTTGAAGGAATATTTGCTCCAACTTTAGGCTCCTATTTCCAGGGAAACGCTGGTTAATTCGCCTGGATGGCATTTAAGGTTTTATTTTTTTCTATGTATTGAAAGAAAAAATCGTTTAATATATTATTGAGCAACTGCGATGGAAGGGATAGGGAAACGCCGATTCCGGCCTTAAACCACGGGAAAAAACCGCGGGCGCTGCCCGCACCCGCCAGGAGGCTAGCCCCCTGGCGGGTGCGGGGCGGAGCTCCGAGGTTTTGCCTCCGACCTGGGCCCTTGACGATAAATCAGCGTTCCCATAAACAATTCTAGAACGAGGGCGGTATGGAGCATGAGTCGTGACGCCATTGGGCGAGGGCACGGGATATTTAAGGCCATCGCCGTCATTTTTATCGCTGCCGCGTGCCTGGCCGAAGAGTCGCCCGCGTTCGCCGACCCGTCCGAGAGGAAGTTGGCCGACACGCTCGTGAGGCTTCTGGGCGAAAAATTCGCCCCCGAGTCGCTGGAGGTCACCGTCGCCGGAGGACGGGCTTACGCGGAGATGCGGGGGGTCGTCTTAAGCGGGATCAGGATAGACGCGATGAAACTCGACGCCCTCCTGGTCGACGCGGGCAGGGTCGAGGCGGCGGACGTCAGCTCCCTGGCATCGCTCATCGGCTACTCGAGGGGCGAGCTGGTGCTGTTGGAAAGGGACGTCAACGCCTACTTCGACTCGAACGACACGAGGGGGTTCTCCAATCTGGCGTTCGACTTCTCGAACGGCGGCTTTCGGGCGAACGGGATATTCACGGCGTCGTTCCTGTTCACCTTCCGAATAAGGCTGGCCGCCTCGGGGCGCCTCGCTCTGAGGGCGAATGGAGTGGATCTCGACGGTGTGGCCATTTACGTCGAGAACATCGAGCAGCCCGCGAGCCTGACGGACAAGATACTGTCGCGCGTCAACCCCCTGATAAAGTGGGATTCCATCCCATTCAGGGTGGCGTTCAAGGATATTTTCATGGACGACGTCTCAGCGGTGATGACCGGGTATCCCGAGAGGATAGAGAGCGGCGAGACCGCCGCGTGGGAGGAGGGGGTTGTGAGATGAGCCGCTTTCCGACGGTGCGCATGAGGCGCGTCAGGGAGAACGCCACCCTGAGGAATATGCTGACGGAGGTCGTGTTGGAGCCGCGCCACCTGATTCTGCCGGTCTTCGTCTGCCCGGGGAAGGGTGTCTCGAATCCGATACCGTCCCTGCCTGGCGTATCGCACTGGAGCGTGGACCGTCTGCCGGAGGTCGTGGAGCCCGCCGCCGCGGTTGGGGTGAGGGCGTTTTTGTTCTTCGGCCTGCCCACGTACAAGGACTCGGACGGGACGAGCGCCTTCGACCCGGAGCAGCCCGTCCAGAGGGCGATGCGCCGCTTGAGGTCCATGTACCCCGACGTACTCCTGATAGCGGACACATGCATGTGCGAGTACACGTCGCACGGTCATTGCGGACACCTTCGGCCGGACGGGGGCGTCGACAACGACGAGACCCTCTCCCTGCTCTCGAGGGCCGCGGTCAGCCAGGCTGAGGCCGGGGCTCACATGGTGGCGCCGTCCGACATGATGGACGGCCGGGTGTCCGCCATACGCGCCGCGCTGGACGCCGCGGGCTTTTCGGGGGTCGGGATAATGAGCTACGCGGCGAAGCTGGCGTCCGCCTTTTACGGGCCGTTCCGCGACGCGGCGGGGAGCGCGCCGAGCTTCGGCGACAGGCGCGGTTATCAGCTCCCCCCCTCCAACCCTAGGGAGATAATGCGGGACGCTCTGATGGACGTGGGCGAGGGCGCGGACATGCTCATCGTAAAGCCGGCCGGCCCGTGCCTCGACATAGCGGCCCGCCTGAGGGAGCGCACGGACCTCCCCCTGGCCGGGTACGTCGTCAGCGGCGAGTACGCGATGCTCCATGCGGCGGTTTCCGACTGCTCGCTCGACAGGACGCGCGCCCTCCTGGAGTACCACACGGCGGTGAGGCGCGCCGGATGCGACCTGGTCATCACCTACTTCGCGGCGGAGTTGGCGGCCCTGGCGGCCGATCAGGCCTCCCAGCGAGGCCTCGTATTCCCGATAACCCTATAATTTGATCCTGACGGTATATTTTTTGACGAAGCCCATAGGGTGGTACGACAGTTTAGCGTCCCTGAGCCCGGGGTCCCCCATGTCCTCCTCGCGGTTGACTGTGGCGTATCTTGCCCCCTCGTGCAGCAGGAACTCCCTGTTTATAACCTGATACGCGGCGTTGAATTCGAGGCTCGCCTTCTCGAAGTGGATCATCACCGTGCCGCCGTCGGCCTCCTCGGCGATGGTGTACGCCGCGATGCGCCCCATCGTCTCTATCGCCCCGCCCGTCATGTTGGGGAGCCTGCCCCAGTTTCCGAGTATGTTTCGGATTATTCCCTCGCTCTCCTTCTCTATGCTGCCGGAGTCGTCGAACGCCTTGTACGAGTCGCACCATTCCCGCTGGAACTGAACGATCCTCGGTATCTCGCCCGCGGTTATGGGGATGTAGCTGTACGGGTTCTGCTTGCTGAATTGGTTTATGCGGTTGCGCTTGCGCATGTACTTGTTTCCTGACAGGCTCGACAGGTCCTGGACCTTGTGCAGGTACTCCCAGCTCGCCCGGTTCTCCTCCGCCTCGACGGCGCGGCCCAGCTGGGCGCGCCATATTTCGACCAGGTCTTCGGGAACTATCTGGAAGGCGGCGTCGCGCCCGAAACGAGCGCCTATGATCTCCTCCCAGTCATCGTGATCGTCCCACTTGCCGACAGGGGCCAGGAAGTGCTCCATCGGCGACGTGCCGCGAATCCAGACGAGCCCGTCGTCCTCCTCGAAGGCGAACTGATATCCCAGCGCCCTCTCCCAGCAGAGCAGCACCCCCGCCGAGTAATCGGACGATTTTTGCGGAGCGGTCCTCCACAAGCCAAGGTACGGAACTATTGTGTCAAGGTTCACGGATTTAAAAAGTAATCTCACTTAAAAGCCCCCATGTTTTATTGCAATTCATCCAGTTACACTATCACATTTTACTGTTGTTTGAAATAGGCCGGCGCTCTTTGGCGCCCTACCCAGGCCGGCGGCAATCGCGCGTCTTTTTATGATAATACTCCCTCATCTCACTTGACAGCGTAATCGGCACTTTCTATGATAAGGGCCGCGATTGAGATTTCAGGAAGAGGGGCGCGTATTTATACCAGCTTTTAAATCAAAGGCCTGAAGGGTGAAGCGTTGAGACAGGGTTGGAGGACCGCTTTATCCACATAAAAGACAGCCTGTTGATCGCGAATTGGTATTATATTCCGGGCGCGCGGGACAATGCTGGTGTATGGAGACATAAGGAGGAGTAGAGCGTGGAGAATTCTGCCCTTGTTTTTATGGACGACGATTCGAAGAATTTAAGCAGCCGCGCGCAAAATGAGGGCAGCGGTTCGGCGCTTCCCCTGGGGCAGAGGACATTCAAGGAGAGGATAAAGGTGGTCGGCGTTGGAGGGGGCGGCAACAACGCGCTCGACCACATAATAAGGTCCGGCGCCGCGGGCGTCGAGTTCCTCGCGGTGAACACCGACGCGAAGTGCCTTGAGAAGTGCCTGTCCGCGGAGAAGCTGGTGATAGGCGAAAAGCTCACGGGCGGACACGGCGCCGGGGCGAAGCCCGAGATAGGGGAGCAGGCCGCTAACGAGTCGCGCGACGCCATACGCGATTGCTTCAAGGGCTGTGACATGGTGTATCTGGCGGCGGGCATGGGAGGCGGGACCGGGACGGGCGCACTGCCCGTCATAGCTTCGATAGCGAAGGACATGGGCATATTGACGGTCTCGGTCGTAACTAGGCCGTTCAGCTTCGAGGGCAGAAAGAGGACCCTCTACGCGAGCACCGGCATAGAGAGGACCAAGGGCATCGTGGACGCCCTGATAGTGGTCCCTAACGACCGTCTGCTGAACCTCTCGGAGCGCACCACCACCATCACTGAGGCCTTCGCGATGGCGGACGGGGTGCTGTGCCAGGCCGTGCAGAGCGTGACCGACCTCGTGACGAGGCCGGGCGAGATAAACGTCGACTTCGCGGACCTGAAGAGCATAATGAAGCACTCGGGGGGCGCGGTTATGGGCGTCGGGGCCGGAAAGGGGGACAACCGTGCGGATGACGCGCTGAAGCGCGCGATGGAGAGCCCTCTTATGGAGAGCTCCGTCACCGGGGCGAAGGGCGTCATACTGAACGTCACCGGGGGGCCGGACATCGGCATCTTCGAGGTCCAGGCGGCCGCCATGAAGCTCCAGGGCCTCATCGACCCAGATGCTAATTTCAAGCTGGGCCTCATTCGCGACGAGAACATGGGGGCCGACTCCTCGGACGAGATACAGATGGTCGTCATAGCCACCGGCTTCAACATGGGCTCTGAGCCCTCAGCCCCCGCGCCGGCCGCGCCCCTCAAACTCCAGAAGGTCTCTCCCCCGGAGGGGGAGGCTCTGTTTTCCATAGATTCGCCCATGGACACCCCCTCGTACCTGCGCCGCCGGCCGCGAAAATAGGAGCCTGACCCTATACAAGCATGATCGGGAAGTGATTGGATGCAAGCGTTTCGAGTTACGTGCGTTTTTCTAGCGGCGGCTCTGTTTCTGTCGGCCGCGTTCGTTCGCGCGTCCGCCGGCGCGGGGATAGAGGCTAGGGGAGCCGCGCTGATGAACGTGAAATCGGGGAGCGTGCTGTACGTGCAGAGCGAGGACGAGCGGATACCGCCCGCGTCATTGGCGAAGATAATGACGCTTCACATCGCGATGAACGACGTGGAATCGGGCTTGGTGTCACTCTCCGACGAGGTGAGGATCAGCCGGAGGGCGGCCATTCAGCCCGGTGCCAGCATGAACCTCAAGGAGGGCGAGCGCGTCTCGCTGGACCTTCTGCTGAAGGGGGTGGCCGTGGCCTCCGGCAACGACGCGGCCGTCGCGGTGGCCGAGCACGTGTCCGGTTCGGTCGAGGCGTTCGTAAGGCGGATGAACGAGGAGGCGGCCTCCCTCGGGATGAAGCGCACCGTCTTCAGGAACCCGAACGGACTGCCCTCGGATAACCAGGCGACCACCGCCCGCGACATGCTCGCCCTCTCCAGGAAATACATCGAGAGCCACCCGGAAGCCATGCCGTACCACTCCATGCCAGAGGTGACGCACCGGGGCGTCACCGTCACGAACAAAAACCCGCTGCTCAGGACCCACCCGCGCGTGGACGGACTCAAGACGGGCTGGATCAGGGCATCCAAGCACAACCTCGTGTCCACCGCTAAGAGCGGCGACGTCCGGCTGATATCGGTGGTCCTGGGCGCACCCACGTCTCATGACCTCGCCGGCGAGTCCGCCTTTCTCATAGACGCCGGCTTCAGGACCGTCGAGAGCGGAGGGAGGATGAAGGTCGTCCGCCAACTGGAGAGCCGCGCCGCTTCGGAGGACAACGGCGTGTCCCCGCCGGAGGGGGGGCGTTACGGGGGCAAAGAGCCTAGGTCCTCCGGCGGCATCGATGAAATCGCCCCGGGGGAGACTCCGCCGGGCCCTGATGGCTCCGGCGATGCGCGAAAGGATGGTGCGACTGTGAGGGAAATCGACGCGCGCGACGTGGAGACGGCTGTGGCCAAACTCTGCGTCGACGCGAACTATCGCATAAGCGAGGACATAAGGGAGGCCCTGGTCCAGGGCGCCGAGAGGGAGACGGGGGAACTGGCCCGCGAGGTCCTGGGCTCTCTGGTGCTGAACGCCGTGATAGCGTCCGAGGGGGAGCTCCCGCTCTGTCAGGATACGGGGATGGCCGTCGTCTTCGTGGAGCTGGGACAGGACGTCCGAGTCGTCGGCGGGTCGCTGCGCGACGCGATAAACGAGGGGGTGAGAAGGGGCTATAGGGAGGGCTACCTTCGCGCGTCGGTGGTCTCCGACCCGATCGACAGGGTCAACACCGGGGACAACGCGCCCGCCGTGATCAACTTCGACGTGGTCCCTGGGGGCAAGCTGAGGATAACGGTCGCGCCCAAGGGCTTCGGCAGCGAGAACATGAGCCGGCTGGTCATGCTCACGCCGTCCCAGGGGATAGCCGGGGTCAAGGACTTCGTCGTGGACACGGTCAAGCTGGCCGGCCCCAACCCATGTCCCCCCGTGATCGTGGGCGTGGGGGTCGGCGGTACGGCGGACTACGCTGCCCTCATGGCCAAACGGGCGCTCCTCAGGCCCGTCGGCGTACACAACGAGAGTCAGCTCTGGCATGTCATAGAGCGCGACCTGCTGGCCGAGATAAATTCGCTTGGCATAGGCCCGGCCGGGCTTGGGGGCGAGACCACCGCTCTGGCCGTGAACATAGAGACGTTCCCCACCCACATAGCCGGCCTGCCCGTGGCCGTCAACATCGGCTGCCACTCCACAAGGCATGCCGAGATCACCCTGTAGGCGCCGGATATGGATACGCGCTCGACTGACGGCTCCGAAGGCGGCGTCCGCAAAATTACGATGCCGCTGACCGACGGCGTCATACGCGGTCTGTCCGTAGGCGACTTTGTGTCGCTCACCGGCGTCTTATACACCGCCCGGGACGCGGCCCACA
This sequence comes from Synergistaceae bacterium, assembly GCA_031269245.1. Classification (GTDB taxonomy): domain Bacteria; phylum Synergistota; class Synergistia; order Synergistales; family Synergistaceae; genus JAIRKI01. The sequence goes on from JAISZL010000087.1 coordinate 40,237, forward strand.
AGAGGCTGACCGAGATGCTGGAGCGGGGCGAGGAGCTGCCGTTCTCCCTGCCGGGGAGCGCGGTGTATTACGCCGGTCCCAGCCCGGCCCGTCCGGGAGCCGTCATCGGCTCCATTGGTCCGACCACGAGCGGCCGCATGGACGCCTACTCCCCCGCTCTGATCTCCCGCGGCTTGAAGGTCATGATAGGAAAGGGGCGGCGCGGCGACGCGGTGAGGCGTGCCATAGCGGAGCATTGCGGCCTGTACCTCGTAGCCGTGGGCGGCGCGGCGGCGCTCATCTCGCGCAGTGTCAGCGGCGCCGCCGTGATAGCGTTTCACGACTTGGGAACGGAGGCCATACGCCGCCTTGAGGTCGGCGGATTTCGAGCGGTAGTGGCCATAGACTCGCGGGGCCGCGACATCTACAGTCGATTGCCCTGAGGATTTACAGGACGCCGCTCGGCGCGGCAGCCAGGCGTTGATTTCTTGAAAAAACGGGGAGGCCAGGTTTTGTCATGAGGGAGAAGATCAGGAACATGCTGCCGGAGATCGAGTGGATAGGTGACAGGGAGCTGCGAGAGAGGGTCGTGGACTGCTATGAGGACGCGCTCAAGACGGGCGGCTGGACACCGGAGGATATGGACAGGATACCGTTCACGCTTCTGATACCCGACTGCCCGGCGTCGTACCTCACCCACGTCCGGGGCGTGACCAGGATGGCGTACCACGCGATGAAGGAGTTCAACTCCCTCTACGCGTCGCCGGACGGCAGGTTCAGGATGGACGGCGACTTGCTCGTGGCGGGCGCGCTGCTCCACGACGTGGGCAAGCTGGTCGAGTACGAGAGGTCGCCGGACGGCGGCACGGTAAAGTCCCAGATGGGCCGCGATCTGAGGCATCCGTTCTCCGGCACGGTGATAGCGCTCCGCAACGGCTGCGGATCGGCGATAGGGCACATAATAGCTAACCACGCGCACGAGGGGGACGGCACACTCCGCAGCCCCGAGGGGGTGCTCGTGAACAAGGCCGACTTCATGAACTTCGAGGGCCTGAAGAGTTTTCTGGGGATGAAGTGATTTTTTGAGTTTTAAGGAAGCGCTGATTAAATGGCCGATCAGTTTTTTAAAGGAGGGGATCGCTGGGCATGGGCAAGACTGTGATCATGAAGATCATGGAGCGCGCCTCCGGCAGGGAGGTAAAGGTCGGGGAGAGGGTGTGGTGTGGCATAGACTGGTCGACCGCCAGGGACTTCGGCGGGGCCAGCTGCGCGCTCCAGTTTGACGAGATAACCGAGGGCAGGGGGCACGTGTGGAACCCCGACAGGATCGCCTTCACGTTCGACCTTCAAGCGCCGTCGCACTCCGAGAAGGTGTCGAACAACCAGAAGACGATACGCGAGTTCGCGCGCAGGCAGGGCATAACCCGTTTGTTCGACGTCAACCACGGGATAGGACAGCACGTCCTGCTGGAGCGCGGCCTGGTCAAGCCGGGGGACGTGATACTGGGCACCGACAGCCACATGAACCTGCTGGGCTGCGTCGCGGCCTTCGCGACCGGTGTTGGCAGCACCGACATCGCCGCGTCATGGCTCTCCGGCACGAACTGGTTCCGCGTGCCGGAGACGATGAGGGTCGAGGTGACGGGGGAGTTCCAGCGCGGGGTGTCGATGCGCGACTTCCTTACCATGCTGGTGGGCGGTTTGGGCGCGGGGGGGATGGACTTCCTGTCGGTCGAGTTCACCGGTGATACGATAGAGCGCAGCCTCCTGTCCGAGCGCGTAACGCTCTGCTCGATGGTGACGGAGATGAGCGGCAAGATCGGCCTCATACTGCCCAACGGCCCCGTCCTCGACTGGCTGGCGGAGCGCGCCGGGCCGGAGGTCAGGGAGCGCGCGGCGGCGATAGCGCCGGACTTGGACGCTCCTTACACCGAGGTCCGCCGGTACGACGTCTCCGAACTGGAGCCGATGGCATCGTGCCCCGACGCGCCGGACAACGTGAGGCCGGTCAGGGAGGTCGCAGGGGTGCCGGTGGACCAGGTTCACATCGGGAGCTGCACGAACGGCCGTTTCGAGGACATAGCCGCCGCGTTCGAGGTGCTGAAACTCAGCGGGTTCAAGGTTTCGCCGGGCGTCAGGACTATAATAACCCCCGCCACCCGCGAGGTGATGATCCAGGCCGCGCGCGCCGGCATGATCGAGAGGTTCCTGGAGGCCGGCGTCGTCTTCACGAACCCGACCTGCTCGCTCTGCACGGCGGAGCACTACGGCGCACTGCCGAGCGGCGACGTGGGCTGTTCCACCACGAACCGCAACTTCATAGGCAAGGTCGGCAAGGGGAGCCATACCTACCTTATGAGCCCAATGAGCGCTATGGCGGCGGCGGTGCGCGGGGTGATAACCGACCCTCGCGACATAGTCTGCCAGGGGAGGGATTGAGATGAGCGGGATACTGAAAGGGCGGGCGTGGGTGTTCGGGGACGACGTGGACACCGACCTCATCTACCACAACAAATATCTCGCGGAGACGGACCCCAGGAACATGCCCCAGTACTCGTTCGAGTACTACCCCGGGAAGGAGAGCTTCGCGCGCGAGGTCAAGCCCGGAGACTTCGTCGTGGCCGGCAGGAACTTCGGTTGCGGCTCGAGCCGCGAGCACGCGGTGCACTGCCTCAAGGAGGCGGGAGTGCCCGTGATATTGGCGGAGACCTGCTCCAGGATCTACTACCGGAACGCCATAAACAACGGCTATCCCGTGCTGTTCGTGAAGGGCATATCCAGCGCGATCAGGGACGGCTGTATCAAGGACGGCGACGAGCTGGAGGTGGAGCTGGAGACCGGTACGATAAGGGACATGACGAGCGGGCGCTCGTACCACGGCGACGCGGTCAGCGACCTGGAGAGGGAGATAATGTCCGCCGGCGGTTTGATCCCGTACCTCAAGTCACGAAGAAAAGAGGGGTGAATGTCATGGGACGTACTTTCGCTGAATATGTGCTCGGCAGGGCCGCTGGCCATCCCGTGAGCGCCAACGAGGTGGTGACCGTCGAGCCCGATTTCTGCATGAGCCACGACAACACCGGCCCCATATCGCGCACGTTCAAGAGGATAGGCGTCAAGAGGGTTTGGGACCCGAACCGCCTGGTGGTCATCCTCGACCACGGGGTGCCCGCCCCGTCCAGCGACCACGCGATCAACCACAAGGAGGCGCGGGAGTTCATGCGCGGCCAGGGCGCGCCGCACTTTTACGACGTGACGAGCGGCGGCGGCGTCTGCCACCAGAAGTTCTGCGAGGAGGGCTTCGCCCTGCCCGGGCAGGTAGTCATAGGCAGCGACAGCCACACCTGCACCTACGGGGCGTTCGGCACGTTCGCTGCCGGCATCGGGCGCACCGAGATGGCCGCGGCATGGGCGACGGGCGCCATATGGCTTAAGGTGCCGGAGAGCTTCAGAATAGACGTATCGGGAGAGCTCAGGGATGGCGTCTCCGCCAAGGACTTCATCCTCAAGGTCATGGGAGACGTCAGATCCGACGGCGCCGACTACATGAGCGTCGAGTTCCACGGCGAGGGGATAAGCGCCATGAGCGTGGCGGAGCGCATGACGCTCTGCAACCTCGGCATCGAGATGGGAGCTAAAAATGCGGTATGCAAGCCGGACCGGAAGGTGTTCGATTTCATAAGGGGCCGGGAGAAGTCCTCCGATTGGGAGGCGCTGTGGGCGGACCCCGACGCGGAGTACGCCCGCGCGTTGAGCTACGACCTGAGCGGCATAACGCCCGGCGTGGCGAGGCCTCACACCGTTGACAACTACGCGCCCGTCGAGTCGGCGCGCGGCGTCCGCATCGACCAGGCGTTCATCGGGACGTGTACCAACGGGCGCCTGGAGGACCTGCGGGACGCCGCCCGGATACTGAAGGGGCGCAGGGCCGCGGTGCGCACTATAGTGATCCCCGCGTCGTGGGAGGTCTATCGGGCCGCCATGCGCGACGGCACTCTGGACGTGCTGATCGACGCCGGCTGCGTAGTCTGCAACCCCGGCTGCGGGCCGTGCCTCGGCGCGCACATGGGCACGCTAGCACCCGGCGAGACCTGTATCAGCACTGCCAACCGCAACTTCAAGGGCAGGATGGGGGACAAGGAGAGCTTCATCTACTTGGCCAGTCCGCTCACGGTGGCGGCGAGCGCGCTGAGGGGCGAGATATCCGATCCGAGGGAGGTTATGTGAGGGATGAGGATCCGCGGGAAGGTCTGGAAGTACGGCGATGACGTGAACACCGACGTCATTTTCGCCGGCAAGTACACCTATACCATCAAGGACAGAGCCGAGATGGCGCGTTACGCATTGGAGGACCTCGACCCCGAGTTCGCCAGGAGCGCGTCCCCCGGCGACATCATAGTCGCGGGCAGGAACTGGGGCTGCGGGTCGAGCCGCGAGCAGGCCGCCATCTGCCTGAAGGAGCGCGGGATAGGGGCCATCATAGCCCGCAGCTTCGCCCGCATACACTACCGCAACTGCCTCAACGAGGGGCTGCCCATAATAATAAGTTCGGAGATACAGGACCTGGTCAAGAGCGGAGACGAGGTGGAGGTGGATTTCGAGGGGGGCGAGATCACGGCCGCCGGCGTAACCATAAAGTTCCCCCCGTACCCCGAGTTCGTGCAGGGACTGGTGAACGACGGAGGTCTCGTGCCGCATGTCAAAAAGACACTGGGCCTTACGTAAAGTGTATTTGAGTTTTATATGCGGCAAATAATTATGTGATAGAATACCTCTCAGTAAGTCAATGTCGTGGGAGGGGATAGTTTTGAGGTCTGATGAATTCAGCGACAGGGAGACAAAGGCTAGGGCAGAGAAGATTCTATCCGGCGTCAAGACGGTTTACATGGGCACCAACGGATCTCATGGGCACCCCAACGTCAGGGCAATGTCTCCGTCCAAGGTCGAGGGGGCGGATACGCTCTGGTTCGTCGCGGACCTGAACTCGAGCAAGATAATCGAGCTGGTGAAGGACAGCAAGGCTGTCATATACGCGCTGGGGCCTCGGAATGCCGCGGAGTGCCGTCTCTGGGGCAGTGTGACGATTCTGGACGACGAGGCCTCCAAAAAGATGGTATGGAGCGACGAGTACAAGAAGCACCTGTTCCCCGACGGCGTGAACTCGAGCAACATGCGCGTGCTGCGCTTTGACGTGTCGAACGGGCACTACCGAGGCAAGGGCGGTAAGTACGGCGAGTTCAAGAACTGACCCGGGCGCTGTCGTTAAAATCTTTATAACTTCAGGCCCCTATTTTGAAAACTGAGTATGAGGAGGATTTCGCGGTGCATCATGACGTTATGAAGGTAAAGGAGAAGAAGGACCGCTACAGGGTGTGTTACATGTCGGGGGACGACTCCGGGTACGACATGATGGAGGGTGCGCTGCTGGTCCTGGAGGCGATGGACCTGCCGATAGACTGGGTGCGAGCGGATCTCGGCTGGTGCATGTGGGAGAAGTCGGCCGCTAAGTTCGGGGAGGGCGACCCAAGGTGCGACACGGTCCCGCCGGAGACGATAGAGTCCATTAGGAACACCGACGCCGCCCTCATGGCCGCGATTACGTCGAAGGCCGGGGTGAAGGGATTCAAGTCCGCGATACTTCAGCTGAGGCAGCTGTTCGATCTCTACATCAACCTGCGCCCGGCGAAGTCCCTTCCGGGGATAGGGACGCCGCTCAAGGGCGATCCGAAGATAGACATCGTGATGTTCCGCGAGAACACCGAGGACCTGTACTCGGCGGTGGAGTTCTACCCGCTGCCCGCCGAGCAGTTTGACCTGCACCCGGGGATGGAGCGTTTCAAGAAGTGCGGCGAGGTGGCCGTATCCTGGAGGGTGTTCTCCGAGGAGGGGTGCCGGCGCATAATACGCGCCGCGTTCGAGTACGCGCTCAGAACGGGGCGCAAGACCGTCCACTGCTGCAACAAGGCCAACGTGATCAGGCAGACCGACGGGATGATGAAGCGGATATTCCTCGAAATGGCCGCCGAGTACGAGCGGCACGGTATCAGGGGGATAGAGGAGAACGCCGACGCCACCGCGATGTGGCTCATAAAGAACCCGCAGGACTACAGCGTCATAGTCGCGAGCAACGTCTTCGGCGACATTCTCTCCGACGAGGCGAGTCAGCTCACCGGCGGGCTGGGCTTCGCGCCGAGCGGCAACATCGGCACGGGCGCGGCCCTCTTCGAGCCGTCTAGCGGGTCGGTCCCGAAGTACGCGCACAAGTACCGCGTCAACCCGTCCGCCATGCTGCTCACGTCAAAGATGATGCTGGAGTACCTAGGGCTGGACGAGCACGCCGCGAGGATAGAGCGCGCGATCGGGGAGGTGTTGGCGGCGAACGAGCCCGGCACCCTCACATACGACATACTGAGGGACTTCCGGGGTGACCCGGACTGGGAGAAGAACGCCGCCGGCACGATGGACATGGCGGCCGCCATAGCCCGCAGGGTAGACCCGTCGTTCGTGGGAGCGCGCCTGGAAAGCGCCAAGGCCAAGGTCCGCGCCATGTGCGACTGGACCGAGACGGTGGGCTTCGAGTAAAAGATAAGACCGTGGGCGCCTCCCGCACCCAGCGGGGAACTCGTTCCCCGCGCCCTGTTTTATAAAAATGAGGTCAAGGGGACTACGTACGTTCCCTTGACTTATATTCGTGCCACCCCGCTGCGTCTGGCGGCGCCGGCCACCGCCGAGGCGACGGCGTCCCGCACCCTAGGGTCGAAGGGGGCGGGTATTATGTAGCCGGGCCTCAGCTCGTCGTCGGATATCAGGTTCGCCAGGGCGCGCGCCGCCGCGATCTTCATCTCGTCGTTGATGTCGCTCGCGCGGACGTCGAACGCGCCCCGGAAGATGCCGGGAAACGCCAGCACGTTGTTTATCTGGTTCGGGAAATCGCTGCGCCCCGTGCCCACCACGGCGGCGCCGGCCTCTTGAGCTAGGCTGGGCATGATCTCGGGGACCGGGTTGGCCATGGGGAAGAGTATCGCGCCGCTTGTCATGGAGCGGACCATGTCAGGCGTTATCGTGCCAGGGCCGGACACGCCAATGAATACGTCGGCCCCGGCTATGACAGAGCCGATAGTCCCGCGCTTCATCAGCTTGTTCGATATCTCCGCCATCTCCGCCTTCTCCGGGTTGAGCCCCTCGCGTCCCCTGTATATTGCCCCGTGCCTGTCGCACATGACGACGTCCTTCAGGCCTATCGCCATGAGCAGCTTTATTATGGCGACGCCAGCCGCCCCGGCGCCGCTCGTGACGACGCTGATGTCCTCCATGTTTTTGCCTGTGACCTTGAGCGCGTTGATGAGCGCCGCCAGCGTGACCACCGCCGTGCCGTGCTGGTCGTCGTGGAACACCGGTATGTCGACTCTCTCCTTGAGCTTGCGCTCAATCTCGAAGCATCTCGGGGCGGAGATGTCTTCGAGGTTCACGCCGCCGAAACTTCCCGCCAGCAGGGCTATGACGTTCACTATCTCGTCCGCGTCATGCGATCTGATGCAGAGCGGTATCGCGTCCACGCCGCCGAATGCCTTGAACAGCACGCACTTCCCCTCCATCACGGGCATACCCGCCTCCGGTCCTATGTCGCCCAGCCCGAGGACCGCCGTGCCGTCCGTCACGACGGCCACCGTGTTCCACCTGCCCGTGAGCTCGTAAACCTTGCTCGGATCCCGCTGTATCTCGAGGCATGGCTCCGCGACCCCTGGCGTGTAGGCGATGGAAAGGTCGTCCTTCGTCTTGACGGGAACCTTGGGCGTGATCTCCAGCTTACCCCTCCACTTGCGGTGCATCTTCATTGCTTCGGCTGCGTAATCCATACAATCGCCCTCCCAAATAGCAATGCTGACCCCAAAATGTTTTTTAGAAACCGCTGATTTATCGTCAAACGCCTAAACCGCAGGCGCTGCCCGCACCCTTTTCCTATTTTTGTTTTCACCTGCGGGGTGAAAACAAAAAATCAAACGGGGTCAAGGGGACCCAAGTCCCCTCGCGGGGTTCGGGGCGGAGCCCCGATGTGGTTTTGGGTCGAGGAGAGCCACTCGGCCCCCGCCGTTATCTGTCTTTGAACCTCCGTGGGCGCCGTACCGCCGAAGCTTGTCCTGGCCCTCACGCAGCCCATCATGGACAGGTCGGGGAGGGGCATGGACTCGAAGCGCGGGTCGATCGAGACGAGGTCCGCCGGTTCGAGGTCGGCGAGACCGCGGGAGTTCCTCTCGCACAGCTTGACCATCTTCCCGACGATGCCGTGCGATTCTCTGAAGGGGATGCCCTGCCGGACGAGATAGTCGGCCATGTCGGTGGCGTTTGGGAAGCCCTTGGAGAGGTGCCTTTGAATCGCGTCCGGGTTGAACCGGGTCTTCTTTATCATAGCGGCCAGTATCGAGACCGACGTCCTCCAGGTGTCCGCGGCGTCGAACAGCGGCTCTTTGTCCTCCTGGAAGTCCTTGTTGAACGACAGGGGCGTGCCTTTCATCACCGTCAGCATCCCCATCAGATCCCCGTATACCCTGCCGACCTTCCCTCGGAGCAACTCGGCGATGTCCGGGTTTTTCTTCTGGGGCATCATGCTGCTGCCGGTGCAGAAGCTGTCGTCTATGGATATGTACCCGAACTCCTGCGAGCTCCAATAGACAAATTCCTCCGCGAAACGCGAGACGTGCATCATCGATATGGAGGCGGCGGAGAGAAATTCGATGATGTAGTCGCGGTCACTGACGGCGTCCATCGCGTTTTCGGCCGGGGCGTCGAAGCCCAGCAGCTCTGAGGTCCTGTGCCTGTCTATGTTGAAGGACGTCCCCGCCAGCGCCCCCGAGCCCAGAGGGTTTTTGTCGGCGCGCCGGCGCGCGTCCATGAGGCGCTCTATGTCCCTGCGAAACATCTGAAAGTATGCCATCATGTGAAAACCTATGCTCACCGGCTGGGCGTGCTGCATATGGGTGAACCCCGCCATCAGCTCGTCCCTGTTATCCGCGGCCTTCTCCAGCAGGGCCCTCTCCAAGTCCGTCAGGGCTTCCAGTATCTTCTTCGTCTCCCTCATGAAGTAGAGCCTCACGTCGACCTGGCTCTGGTCGTTGCGGCTTCGCGCGGTGTGCATTTTTTTGCCCGTCGGCCCTATCCTGGCGATCAATGCCTCCTCAATCGCCATGTGTATGTCCTCCTGCTTGGCGGTGAACGCGAGTCCGCCGTTCGCGATATCCTCCCTTATGCCCTCAAGGGCGGAGACGATGCTGGCCCTTTCCTCGGCGGTCACTATGCCCTGCTCGCCCAGCATGGTCACGTGGGCGATGCTGGCGTCTATATCGCAGTTGTAGAGCCGTTTGTCAAAACTGATCGACGCGTTGAACTCCTCCACGATCGCGTCCATCTCCTTTTCGAATCTCCCGCCCCATAGATTGCCCACGCGCAACATCTCCTCAACTTTCGCCGTAATCGACAGAGGTTAAGACCCCGGCTTCGCCGGGGACGCAGCCAGTTTATGTCACAGCGGCTGGGATTGCAAGTGCCGCGCGGAGCGGATTCCAAAATATCTGACGCGCGAAGGCAAATCATTTGACTTTGATTGACCTTTCTTGTTATAATTGAAGCGCTGATTAAGTAACGGGGTTTGAATCTTTACCCTTCAGGTACTCGGCTATGAATCAGCTTTTTCATTGACCAGGAAATACGCGCAGGGGAGGACACACGATGCAGGACGCTGTAAAAATGGAGTTTCAAAGCGAAGCGAAACAGGTGTTGGAATTGATGATCCACTCGGTATACTCCAACCCAGATATTTTTTTGAGGGAGCTGATATCGAACGCATCGGACGCGCTCGACAAGCTGAGGATAGAGAGCCTCAGCTCGGGTGGAGAGGAGGAACCCGCGTCCGCTGGCCGCATCTCGGTCAGGGCGGACAGGGAGGCCGGGACGGTCACGGTCTCGGACAACGGGATAGGCATGTCGCGCGACGAGCTCGTCTCGTACCTCGGGACGATCGCCCGCAGCGGCACAAAGGAGTTCATCCGCGCGATGCGGGAGGCTCCGCGCGGGGACGGCGACATGATAGGCCAGTTCGGGGTTGGGTTCTACTCGAGCTTCATCGTCGCGGATAGGGTCACGGTCTCGACGCGCCGGCACGGCTCGGGCGAGTCGTGGCTATGGGACTCGTCCGGTGACGGGACTTACACCATCGAGCCGGGGAACAGGGCCGAGAGCGGCACCGACGTGACGCTGCACTTGAGGGGGGCGGGCGAACCGGACGAGGACGAGAGAACCGGCTCCAAGGATTACCTCTCCAAGTGGGCGCTGCGCGAGATAATAAAGAAATACTCCGACTTCGTCTCGCACCCCATATATCTCGAGGACGCGGGGGACAAGAAGGAGGATGGGGAGAAGCCGGAGCCCGTTAACTCGATGAAGGCCCTGTGGGTTCGCCCTGAGTCGTCCGTCTCGGAGGACGAGTACAGGGAATTTTACAAGCACGTCACGCACGACTGGGAGGACCCGATGGAGCGCATAGCGTACAGGGCAGAGGGGACGAACGAGTTTCACGCGCTGCTCTACATCCCCTCCCGCCCGCCGTTTGACCTCTATTACCGCGAGGGCGCGCACGGGGTACAGCTTTACATAAGGCGCGTCTTCATAATGAACGACTGCAAGGAGCTCATTCCGGAGTACCTGCGCTTCGTGCGCGGCGTGGTTGACTCCGAGGACCTGCCCCTCAACGTGTCGCGCGAGATATTGCAGCAGGACAGGCAGACCGCGATGATCAAGCGGAGCCTCACCAGGAAGGTGCTGGATACCCTCAAGCGCATGAAGCAGGAGCGACCCGAGGACTACGCGAAGTTCTGGGACAAGTTCGGCCCGGTTCTGAAGGAGGGGATAGTCTCCGACGCGAAGAACAGGGAGGCCATAATGAGCCTGTGCCTCTTCCACGGCTCGAAGAGCGGGAGAACGAGCCTCGATGCCTACGCGGCGGCCATGAGGGACGGGCAGAGGAGCATATACTACCTCTCCGGGGGAGCCCCCTCCGCGCTGACAGAGTCCCCGAAGCTCGAGGCGTTCTCCGAGCGGGGGCTCGACGTCCTCCTGCTAGGAGAACCGGTGGACGAGATATGGATCGCCGCCGCGCCGGAGTTCGAGGGGCACCCGTTCGTCTCCGCGTCTTCCGCCGACATCGAGATAGAGGGCGGCCCGGGCGGCGGAGGCCCTGAGGCAAAGAAAATCGAGGAGAGCGGTCTAGTCTCCAGTCTCAAGAACGTTATCGCCGGCATGGACCTGGGCGTGAAGATCGAGGACGTCAGGCTCTCGTCGAGACTGGTCGACTCCCCCGCCACCTTCGTCCAGAAGGGCGAGCCCATATCCCCTCAGATGAGGAACTTCTTCAAGGCCATGGGACAGGAGGCACCGCCCGAGCGGAGGGTGCTCGAGATCAACCCTGCCCACCCGCTGGTTCGGAGGATGGCCTCCCACGCCGAGGAGCATCCGGACGATCCCGGCGGCCTGGGCGAGTGGGCGGCGCTCCTGGCGGGGCTCGCCTCGATAACCGACGGCGAGGCCGTCCCGAATGGAAAGAGCTTCGCCCGCACAATAGAGAAACTGCTGTCGAGGTAATCGAGACGTGCCAGTGCAATGAAATCCTGCGGCCGGCGTGAATGTGTTTCGGCCGCAGGATTATTTTTCAGGAAAACGCGGTGAGCTACCTCAGCCTCGCCGCGAAGCTGGCCATGCGGATCATCGCCTCCCTGATCTCGTTCTCCGGGCGGCAGTACGTGATGCGCATATAGCCGTCCTCGACGCCGAAGGGCTGCCCGGGCACTGTTGAGACCCCCTCCTCCTCCAGCAGGCGGCGGCAGAAGTCCTCTGAGCTTATGCCGAGCCTCTTTATGCACGGGAACACGTAGAACGCGCCATTGGGTGTAGGCACGTCTATGCCGTCCATCGTCCGCAGCATGGAGACCATCAGGTCGCGCCTCCTCCTGTACTCCCCGATCATGCGCTCCACGTCGGGCGAGCAGCTCCTGAGCGCCTCGGCGGCGCCTGCCTGCGCGAAGGAGTTGGCGCAGGTGGCGAGCCCCTGGTGGCACTTCATGAGGTACATCTTGAGCGGCGCTGGGTGCACGAGCCACCCTACCCGCCAGCCGGTCATCGAGAACGTCTTCGACACCGCCGATATGGTGAACGTGCGCTCCCTCATGTCCGGCAGCGATGCCATGCCGATGTGCGGGGTGTCCGCGTCGTAAGCGAACTTCTCGTAGCTCTCGTCGGAGATGACGAGCAGACCGTGCTTCTGCGCGACCTCGGCGATGCCCCGCAGCTCCTCCAGCTTGGACGTGGCGCCGGTCGGGTTGTTGGGCGAGTTGATCAGGATTATGCGGGTCCGCGGCGTGACGGCTCGTTCGATGTCCTCCGGCTGCGGCCTGAAGCCGTTCTCTATCCTGCTCTGGACGCTTCGCAGGACGAACCCCCCCGTTTTGAGCTGGTCCTCGTAAGCTGGGAAGTACGGCGCCGGGACCAGCACTTCGTCGCCGTTGTTCAGCATGGTCATGAACACTGTCATGAGCGCTTCTATAGCCCCGGCGGTGACGATCACCTCGCGCTCCGGGTCCACGTCCATCCCGGCCTCGCGCTTGTATTTCGCGGCTATCTCCCCGCGAAGCTCGAGGGAACCGGTCATGTCGGTGTAGTGGACGGCCCCGGACTCCAGCGCGCGGATCGCCGCATCCTTGGCCCGCTTGGGCGAGTCGAAGTCCGGACGGCCTATCTCCATGTGCAGGATGTCGCGTCCAGCGCGCTCCATCGCGTCGGCCTGAGCCAGTATCTCGCGGATTCCCCCTCCGTAAATTATCTCCCTCATGTTGTTGTTTGGCGCCTTGTAGTCCATTCAAGCACGACCTCCGATGACAGATGATGTATGTTTTTGCCAGACGGCCCCCAGTTTTTCGCCGGCCGCCCCACCGCTGACCGCTGTTTGACGACGGCGTCTCAACCATTGCCTTGGCGGCTTCCGTACTCGCGGATTGCCCTCCGGCAGGCTCATGCGGTTCCCCGTCCTCAGCCCCTTTCGCGTCAGGAGCGCCCGTTTGGACTGGCCGCCTCCGGCACGCCTTCTTCCTTTTTGCTTAACGCGCTTCCTGAAACGCGTCATCATCGACGGGTCGAAGGGTGCTCCGCTGTCATAACCCCGCATCCCTCAGGAATACTGCAAAGATTACTAATGGTAAGAAAAACGAAAAACCGGTAAAATACCGGTTTTTCATAAACAGTTTGTTGCCACTGATAATATTCTGGTGGGCCCACCAGATACCGAACAAATTATATAAAGCGCCTTTGTGCCGGAATAATTGCAAATAAAAAACAAGGCTTACCCGGTATTTTACCCGGCTTCGGAAGTCGCTGAAAAATCTTATGGGCGGACACCAATTCGATTCTCCCTCTTCTCTTAGAATTCTTACCTGCCAGCTCTATCATTTTACCGTGTGCTTGATCTTCACTATCGCCAAATCTAGCTCGAACATCGTTTCATCGCCAGTCACCTCTACACCTCGAAGCATGATAAAATGTGTTAGTAAATAAAGGAGGTGTTAAATATTGGAATACGTTTACAAATCCATCCAAAAAATATGTTCTTGCGTGTCGTTTTGCGTCCTTCTTTATTTTGCTGTCGTCCACCTGTCCGGAATAAAATCATTTGCGTTGATTCTTTTTGCCGGGCTCCTCTTGAATGCTCATTGGCATATTACATATCATCATCCGCATGAAACCTGGAAACTCCAACGGGAGCTTGACTCATTGAAAAAATAATTTAAGCTACCTCGGTCATCACAACACTGACCTCGGATTCTTCGGGGCTGGATATATCTTCAAAACCAGGCGGCCACAGCTACCCCCTATTAGGCCTTCCCCACTCCCCCATCGCTTCTCCTTGTTATTGCAATCTGTAAACGTAACCTCAGTTAATATAGCAGTGATCAGAGCAGTGTCGCTCATGGTGATTTACTCTCTGCGGCAACCCTGCCTCATTCAATTCAACAGAGCGGTCAATCGTTTTCTTCCGAGCACTACAAAAACGAGCGATACTAACACTAAAGCCGGAAATCCAGAATCGCAGCCGCCTTTCTCGTGCATAATTGTGCTGGAACCGGGAGGAGAACCCGGCTCAGCGCATACAACGATGTGGCTTAACATTAATGGCCCATTGGATGTCCAATATACTTCTGGGGATAAATTGTATTCGGAGTTGAATGGAATCCATATATCGTCTTGGAAAGCAGAATCCACAGTGATATATCCTTCTTTGATGAGGTCATACGAACCCTCTTTTGTTTCCGCATAGACTGTTATTTTATAATCGGTCTCATTTGTGGGCTTTCCTTTGACGGTCACTATCATCGGAACAATTACATTTGACAAGGGATCATAGGACGAAAGATTTTTAACAACGGAATACGCGCCAAAGGCGGTTATGCAGTTTGGAAACTTTTCCCTCATTTCGGCAGTGTCAGTAAAAACGGCGCGCGCATTATGTGCGTACGGCGCGGAAACACGCGCGTCCAGATCGTTTAAAACACCAATTTCGTCTTTTACACTGGTCGACGAAAGCGTTACGTATTTGTAAACCGACCCTCCGTTTAAATCGTTCAACGTAAAAAGAAAACTGTCACTCGTGTTCTCAGGCAATTTACAGACGACGGATATTTTACCGTTGAAGTGATAAGCCTCTTCCATGAGATAATCCACACTGACCCAAGGTAAATAATAAGAATAATTTTCCATATCTGTTTCCGCTCTGAGTGTGTTTTTGTAAGGCCAAGTTATTGAGAACTCCTTATTGGGGATAATTTTTGAAATATCTTCTATCGCACTCCCATCGAGATACTTAATCTCCGGAGCCTCACCAACGAATTCCGGTTGCGCCGCATCGGGTTTGCGGAAAGCGTCGTATCTTTCAATCTTTGCATATTGATTTCCCTCGCTGTCATAAACATAGGCGCGAACTTCCATGTTTCCCGTCGTGTCGCTTTCGATGAATAACTCAAGATTATCGAGACTGTATGAATTACTCGCCGGGTCATATGTCAATGGGCCTAAAAAACGTCCTCCTGATAAATAGCCGCTACCCTGAATATATTCATAACTCGCACAATCCCCATACGAGGAACCGATGTCCAGCGCGCCCCATACCGCTACGGTTGTGTGCTCATATTGGTCCGTCTCGGAATTGAAAACATACCGCTCCGCATTCCCCGAATACCACCACTCGCCGGGCATTTCGTCCTCGTCTTCATCAGGCACTGTACCTTCCGTGGCTCTTAATATAACTTCCTCACTCGCGGTTCGGTTATAGGCGTCCCGCACCGTGAACGTAATAGTAAGCGATTCTTCCGACGATAACGTAAAATATTCGTCGATAAAGAACGGATTAGGATTCCCCATGTGAGTGCGATCTCCTGTTATAATACCTCGCTCTGATTCCAAGGTATACGTTATTGAATTCGTTATCGAATTCGAATCGGCTTCCACCTGAAACGTAATCATAAATTCACGATATGGCTTGATTTCTGTAAGAGGACTGGTACTGTAATTACT
>JAISZL010000078.1 GCA_031269245.1 Synergistaceae bacterium
TGGTCACGAACGCGCAGGACGGGAGAAGCTACAGCGGGCTCATTCTCGGTGCAGTCGAAAGGGGCGGCCGTCACTACGCGGCGCAGGCAATATACGACGGCCACGTGATCCTGCACCGCATCGAGCAAGACGACATGCCGCAAATCGCCGCCATTGTCGGCAGAAAGGTCGAGATTAAATGCGCTGACGGGCGCATCGGCGCGATCGCGGAGGAACAGGCGCGGTATGAGAGGAACAGGGAGCGTGGCAGGTAACCGACGCGGTCAGACTAGCGAAGGCAGCCATTGCGAACGGGGCGGGTTTCGCGGAAACCGCCCGGTAATTTCAAGAAAATTTAAGGGGAGGGCCTTGGGTTGCCGCATCTTGCCAAGAAAATATAATCAGTATTATGGTTTGGCCGGTTATTTACGGCTAATGCGAATTTTTTACAGGCGATAATTGGGTATTGAAAAATACTTCGCGCGGGTGTAGTATGCTCGTGTAAAGTACTAAAGGGATTTAGACACGCAACAGGCACTTGGCACCTAACTGACAACTTTGTCCCAAGTCAGGGGAATACCGGTGAGAGACCGGAGCAGCCCCGCTACAGTGACTATGAAGGGTATCATTTGCCCTTCATACCAGCCTGATGACCTGACGAACGGAAGCAAGAAATACCTCTCGCGGGAGAAGAATGTCGTATGACAGTGGCTCCCGTGCAACCGGGGGCTATTTTTTTTGACTGTTGCGGTGTGCCGGATGTTGAATAACGCGATAATTAGCGAAAACTCGGATAGTTTTGGCGCTGTTGTTTTTTTGTCTAAAAAGAACCAGGGAAGGAGGTGAAAGTAGTGGTTTTTACTGATGCGCTTTTGAACACGGCAATACAATCCTCGACAGACAGACAGACAGACAGACAGACAGACAGACAGACAGACAGACAGACAGACAGACAGACAGACAGACAGACAGACAGACGCCGTTTGGCGCGGATTCGCCAGTCTCGCTTCACGCTTGCCTCGCTCGCCGTCCTCAGCGTACCGGAAGTACGCTTCCGGGTGCTCGTTCGGCAATCCTTCGCGATACCGGCGAATCCGCGCCAAACGGAGCAATCGGAGTATTCGCGGATACTGCGGCACGCTTGTCTCGCTCGCTGTCCAGAGCGTTCTTTGTGCGCCGAAAGTACGCTTCCGGGCGCTCGTTCGGCAATCCTTCGCGATACCGGCGAATCCGCGCCAAACGGAGCAATCGGAGTATTCGCCGCGGTACTGTGGCACGCTTGTCTCGCTCGCTGTCCTCGACGTACCCAAAGTGCGTCTGCGGGCGCTCAGTCAACAATCGCTTGCATTACCAGCAAATCCGCGCCAAACGCGGGTTACGCTGTAGGTAAATTACGGCAAAAAAAACTATCTTTTCTCCGTTTCGTACAAGAATTTTTCCGGCTTTGCCTTTCGCATCTCACAGCGGTTTTTCAAACCCTTAATTTTTCACGCGACATATACAAAGACAGCAGTTGCGCCTTATCTGACGGATTTGGCGCGGGTTGGCTGTGCCTTGCTTATAGAAAAGTATATTTGGAGGTCGTTGCGTTTTGAGAAGAATTGTTAGGTTCATCGCTGTTTTATCGCTCTTTGTCTGTCTTACCTGCGCGTTTCCCGGCGCTTTCGGTACGGCAGGAGCGGACGTTTTTTACGCCGTGTCGAACTACTCCACGGGGTCGGCGGGCGTCGTCGCGAAGGACGGCGGCTCGTTTTCGGTCTATAAGGATCTCGTCTCCAACTTCGGCGTCGACGCGGCGGGGTTCACGTTCCGTGACGCGGGAGGCGCGGAGCGCGCCATGATCCGCGAGTACAACTACGGGCCGAACGACACGGTCTACGTCTGGGACCCGGATAATTTCAAGACGCCGGTGCTGAACTCCAGCGGCTGGGGGTCGAACGTCCACGCGGCGGCGTCGAGCGGACAGTACCTGTACCTGGCGACTTACGAGAGCTACGCGGCGGGGGCCACCGTACCGGGCGGTGAGGACACGGGCGAGGTCGTGCGGGTGGACATGGGCGACGGGTACAAGCGCGACAGGGCCTACCAATACAAGCGGCACGCGGAGAACGGCAACACCGTGTCGCCACACGCGGAGGACATCCACATCGAGGGCGGCAAAATCTACGTCCTCTACGGGATGCCTTACAACGGCGTGAGCCAGTACGAGCCGAGTGAGGTAGTGGAGTTCGACAGCGGCTTGAACGTCCTGCGCAAAGTTCAGTTGAAGGATTCATCAGGTAAGGCGGCCCGAAATGCCGTCACGATGGCCGGGTACGGCGGCAAGCTGTACGTGGCGGCGATGGGCGGCTACCAGGGGCCGAAGTCTTGGGGCGACGTATGGGAGGTGGATATCGGGACGATGGCGGCAAGGCAAATATTGGACGGGCACGACATCCCCTACACGGTGGACGGCGAAGCTGTGAACGTCGGGATGTACGGGGTCGACTTCGCGCCGGACGGCACGGCGTTTTTGCTGGCGGGCAGCTACAGCGGCAGCTACGCGTTCCGCGCGCGGCTCTTTGTCACGACGGCGGGGCGGCTCTCGGCCGGCGACGCCGGGTCTGTGGCTGCCGAGTACGACTCGAACCCCGGCTACTCGTGGGGCGTTTTGTGGGACGAGGGGGACTCCGCGCTCTGGTGTATGGCGGGCAGGTCGCTCGAAGCCAGGGGCAAGGGTGGGGAACCGCTTCGCTCGTTCACCCCGGCGGAGCTTGGCGACAACGTGTACAGCGTGTCGCTGCTCGACGGTTTTTCTCCGCCGGGCGGCGGCGATGGGGGCAACGGCGGCTCTGGCGGCGGCTGCGCGGCAGGGGCGTCTGGTATCGCGGCGGTTTTGGCGGCTTCGTTAGCGGCGTACAAGCGGAGGCCCGCGCTTTTCGGTGGTTGTTCGTGGAAAAAATAAAAAGGGGGGGTTAACGGGGGAGGGAAGGCGTTTGTCGCGTCCGCCGCCCCACCCGCGCCGGATACGGAGAAGGGCGGGCGCTGTCTGTGGCATGTGGTTTTTGTCTCCGGGGCCGTGGACGGCCCAAAAATGGAAGGGGGAAATTAGCGTGAAAGGGAAATTTTTAAGGGCGCTGACGGCCGTCTTGGCGGCGTTCGTGTTCGCCGGGTCCTTCGGCGTTTTTTGGGCAGAAGCTGCGATGCTTAATAATCCTGCTGAAAGTGAATTTTCTGTGATTTTCACTTCCAACAATATGGAAAGATTTAAAGACATATTTGACAGTGAGATGTCTTTCAGCGGCACTATCAGGCCCAACGGTATCAAGCCAACAACGGTGCCTGGCACCTACAGCTATAAGATCTTTTATAATCCCGGCACTCCTGATAGTAGATACTACTCAAGTTACATTCTAAGTTTAGGCGGTGAAGCCGAAGATATTCTTTCCGTCCAACTTACATACGGAGATATTAGCTATGAAATTGAAATGGGTAGCCTTCCTACTAGCACGGTATATATCCCTGGCATAGGGGACGAAGATGTCACCGGTATCCAATATTATAAAAATCTTGCGGCAAGTCCACCTACACTACTTATATTGTTTTCGTCTCTCCCGAGCCCAACTGGTGACATAACGTTAAGCTACAACTTTGCGGCCGACCCATCGGGAGCAGCCTACACGGTGGGTCTCCTTTCGAGCGATGATAACAAGGGAACAGTCGGAGAACCTGCGCTAAGCGAGACTTTGGAAGACGGTTCATGCAAATACGTAATATCCGCCACGCCCGTCGATGGCTACATCCTAGACTATTGGGAATACCGAACGGCCAAGGACGGCGAAGGCGGGTTCACCGGGGAATACACCAGGGACTGGGGTTCCGCCGGCCGAGCGACGTACACCACGACGGTCGCGCAGGACACGGAGTACCGCGCGGTGTTCAAGTCGAGCGTGGACGCGGTGCAGTTGGTCGGCGAAACGGCCAGCATCTTCCGCGCCGGCGACAACCTGTGGTACAGAAACTTCACTAACCAGTACTATAACGCATCCGGCATGGGCGAGGGGCCGGACGACCCGCGCGACACGCATAGGAACCCGTTAAACGAAGATCGCCAGGAGTTCTTTTTCAAGGAGATGCTGGAAGGGAGTTTTTACTTTAACCAAGAATATCTGGACAATCATCGTTATTTCCAGTACATGACTCCCCCCTCGGCAAGCGACACAGGCGTCGAGGCGTACGACAACGTCGTCCTGGCGTTCGCCGTGGAGCAGTACAACGACATAAAGAAGCCCGTGGCCGTCGAGGCCTACGCCGGCGAAGGGCTTGACGGCGCGTTGCTCTACCGCGCGGAAAACATCACACCGCCCGTCATCGGCATGAGGCGGTGGGGATACGGCAACAGCGGGGTCTACATCCCCGTCGACGCGATGCCCTTTATCAACAAGGTGACGGTCAGGCTGACGGTCGAGGGCATGGAGCCTGTCGTGAGGACGTACACGCTCGGCGCTGAGATGGTGGACACCGGGCTGTCCAGCGAGCGCGGGGCAGCCGTGGCCGAGATCCAGGCGGCGTGGGGCGCGTACATGGCGGATGACTTCAGTGAGCGGCACACCCGCTACAGCCAGGAGTACCTCATGATGCGCGAGGAGTACCGCGACGGCCTGGAGGCCGTCAAGGACGCGGAGACCGCTGAGGAAATAACGGCGGCGAAGGAGCGGGCGCTCCAATACATGGCGGACGCGGTAGGCAGCGTATTCCACTCCGGGATAGAGGTGGGCTACGGCGAGGGGTTCATCAACACGGTGGTCACTGTTCCTTGGGAAGCCAGCGCCGTGACGGTGATGGCCGCCGCCTACGAGCAGCGCTACCCCGGGGTATGGGCAATCCACACGGAGGGCGGAGGGGCCTGGGTAAACGGCTTCGAAACTTCCGGGGGGCCAGGCCGTATCGTGGGGGGCGAAGCGCAGTCGGGCTCCTGGACATACGGCATAGCCAACGGCACCGGCGTGAGGTTCTTCGCCAACGGCGTCCAGAACCAGCAAGTGTGGGACGGCCTGCTTATATCGTTCAACTTCAAGTTTGGGTTCACCGGCTCGCTCGAATGGGACGTAGCGCGCCTGAAGATGCGCCATCACAATAACATGAGCGCGCTCGAAGGGAACGCCGCGTACGCGGAAGCAGTCGATTCCATGGAGGGGCAATATGGCTTGCATACGACCGGCGAGGGCATGAATTCCTATGTAGAGAACTACGTCCTCGACCCCAGCATACCAGGGGACGCGCGGCGCATAGCGGCGCACAAGGCCCTGCGGCTGGACGACGAGTTCTTCGACTTCCTGAACGACCGGAAGACGGAAGCCACCCGCAGCGTTATCCTGGCAATCGCGGCGCTTGACGATCAAAGCGCCGGGGGTGAGGTGTCGGCAGCCAAAAACGCATACCAGGCGCTGGGCGACACTGAAAAACCGGGCGTGTTCAACTACGACGACCTGCTTGTGGCGGTAGCCGCGCACGCG
>JAISZL010000013.1 GCA_031269245.1 Synergistaceae bacterium
GTAAAGCGGATAGGCTGGAGCAGTTCCCTGTTGTCCTTCCGGCAGTTGTTCTCATGACCGAAAATATTGACCGACAAAATGTACGGCATCTCGGACGCCATCTCCATCGCCGTCGTCCCTCCGCGAGCCGCGTTTATATACAGATAGGACGCTCCAAGCACGTTTCGCTGGAGTATTGACGGATCGAAATAAAGCTGAACCTCTTGCGCGGCGATTCTATTGGCTTCGCTCCTGACCAATACATCAATAGAGCACCCCCGGCTGCCTAGCCGCGCCTGCCGCTTCCGCGGCGTCACTTCGACAACCCTTCCGAACGCCTCTCCGCATTCGGACAGCACAGCGCCTATAAAGCTCCCCGTGGCGAGTCCGGCTACGTTTTCGTCCCTGTAGATTGCCTCGACGACAGGATCCGCCAGCGGTGACATCACGTCTATATCTATTTTTTCCGCTGAACCCGAGTGACCCTCGCCAATCATCCGATTTACCTCTTAATAATATCATTGCGGGCCACAATATAGCATACTCCGTGGGATATTTCCACACGTTTCCGAAATGAGACCGCAAGGGGACTCGAGTCCCCTTGATCCCTCGGGAGGGTGCGGGCAGAGCCTGCGGCCCTCCACCTCCAACAGGTTGTACATAGGCTTCCAGCAGGAACCTGTGCTTTCCATTGCGACCAAATATGTGGCGCGAGCGGGAAGCCAAATCAGACTGTAACACAGACTCGAAGCACTAAGTACTATCGATCTCCGCTGCCTTATAGAAAACATATACCTCCTTCGCTTCCCTGTCACTGTAGGTTTCGTCCCGTTTGGCGACGGCTCGGTATCGTGGCCGGCTGTGACCTTATGTTATCACCCGCGCGGTATAAGTCACACGTTGCCCAGATAGACGTAACGCAGCCTCTCCGACGCTATGCCGAACAGCCTTCTCATGAGGGAGACGTCGGTAGGGGGATCGCTGTATTCGTGCGACGGGAAGTACCGCGATATGTGCAGGGGCACATCCGGCGACACGCTCTCCGCCCAATCGACCAGGCGGGTGAAGTCGGCCTCCGAGTCGGATACGCCGGGGACGATCAGGTTGGTCAGCTCGACGTGAACCCCTCCCGCGACGAGGCGCTCTACACTGCGCGTGACCGCGTCCAACGAGCCGCCCAGCCTTCGGTACGCCTCCGCGTCGAACGTCTTCACGTCGACGTTCATAGCGTCAACATGCCTCATGGCCTCGCCGCACGCCTCGTCGGAGAACATGCCGTTCGTGACCATGACCGTCGCTATGCCTGAGCTCCTCAGCAGGGGGGAGGCGGCGAATATGTACTCGGCCTGAAGTGTGGGTTCGTTGTACGTGTAGGCGACGGACGGCACCCCCAGATCCCGCGCCGCCGCGGCAAGCTCCTCCGGCGGCACCTCCCTCTCCGCCAGCGGGCGAGCCGGCATCGAAATAGCGTGATTCTGGCAGAACGGGCAACGCATGTTACAGCCCACCCCGCCGAGGGAGAGTATCCTGGTCCCTGGCCTCCATCGGCGGAGCGGCTTTTTCTCAACCGGGTCGACCGCTATGCTCACGAA
Source organism: Synergistaceae bacterium (assembly GCA_031269245.1). Classification (GTDB taxonomy): domain Bacteria; phylum Synergistota; class Synergistia; order Synergistales; family Synergistaceae; genus JAIRKI01. Next base: position 1,572 of record JAISZL010000013.1, read on the forward strand.
CCGCCCGAGGTGCGGCGAGACGAGCCGCCCGTCCGGCGAACACCCGCGAACCCCGCACAACCCTTTTTCCCCTCGCGCTATCGAGCATTTACGCCAGCAGAGGCCGCAGAGGACCCCCTCACCGCGCTCGCTCCACCATCCGGCTTCGAGCATGACCGGTTATCGGGCGAAGGCCCCGCAACCTACTCGGCGTAGCGGTCGACGGAAAAGCGCTCTATGCGGACGCCGTCGAGGCTCGATATCCCGGCCTTGCGAGCGGCGATTTCGAGCTGGTCGCCGACCGTGTCGATCCCGTCGAGATCGGGCAGCAACACGCCTCGCCTCATGCCCTTCGAGACGATCACTCCCCACTTCGCCGGGTCGAGCGACGCCCTGTCCCTTACCTCCTCCGGACGGCTCAGCACGTCCACGGAGAACGTGACGCCCCGCACCTCGCCAAGCCGCATCGGGGGGAACCTGGGGTCCCTGGTGGACGACGATATAGCGTTCTCGATTATCTCGGCGTCAAGGGAGGGGCGAACTGGCAGTATGGTCCCGATGCAACCCCGAAGGTCGCCGGAGAGCGTTTTTATCGACACGAAACACGCTCGCGCGTCCCTCCACAGATCCTTCCTCGGATCGATCTCGAGGCCGCTCCCGGGAACCGGCTCGCGGCTCAAATAGCGCTCCACCGTCGCCCTGGCGAGCGCTGTGTAAGGGTGCGGCGCGGCCCTGTCAGCCAAAGACATCACCCCCTGTTCGCCCAGAGGGCGTTGCAGTATCCGACGCCGAACGGCCCCTCATACGATAGAACGTCGATGGGACCTTTCAAAACGGAGACCAGCCCGAGCAGTGTCAAGACCGACCTCAGGCCGCACTCCCCAGCGTCCTCCACGGCCTTGATCGGCATCTCGAGGAGAGTCAACGGGTCGCCCCGGCTCAGGGAGTCGATCACGGTTCTGTCCAGCTTCTCGCCGGCGGGGCTGTAGCCGGCGGGGGCGCTGGGTTTGAGCCTGTGGGAGAGGTCTCCGCTCGCCAGGAGCGCCCATCTCTTGCCGTCGTCGAAATGAGCCAGCGCCCGCCCCAGATTGAACGCCGCCGCCCTGTCCAGCCCGATGGGGTTCGATAGGATTACGCCGGGCAAACTCTCGTAACACCCCTCTATGAAATAAAGGGGCACCAGCGAGCCCTGGTCGTGGGTGAGATCGTGGGACTCCACCAGCGAGACGGGGACGTCCGCGGACATGAGGAAATTCGTCAGGGAGTCGACGTCCGTCAGGGGAGTGCGCACGTCGAAAGTTATCGAGGGAGCACCGAAGGGAAGCAGGGAACCGCGTATCATGGCGGACCTGTTTACGGCATACGCCCCCAAGGCATACGACTGATGCGGGGAGAGCAGGAGTATCCTGTCCGGCATAGCCAGCCCCTTGAGCCGCTTCATGAGCTCGTTCAGACCATCCAAGGTGACCGCGGCCTCCCTCTCACGGCCTCTCCCAACGTCAGGAACGATAATCGGCGGATGCGGCATCAACGTCCCCCAGATCCACGACATAGGCAACACCTCCAAATAATACGGCGCAATTTATGATTTCATGCGGAGATAAAATGGAAAACCCCTCTGTGAACTTAATCGTCCATATATTACCATACCTGAGAATACAGAGAGGATCCCCATGAATTGCATGAAAAAAATCGATAAAAATACTGAGATTATCTCACTTAAAGTAAATTCCCCCGATGAAGAGGACAGTCGTCCCATCTGCCCCCCCTTCCGCCGCGGAGGTCTAATACCGATTCTCGTGCGGTCATCCGCCGCGATGCCGCGCGTTGATTTTCTCGATCTTGTCAAATCGAAAAGTGATATACTTATCAACCAGCGAAGATGTGAGGGAGATTGAGAAATTATGTCGGCAATATCCGTCGTCGTGATTATAGCTGTAATATTGATCCTCATATTGCTCTGGGGGATATCCGTCTACAACAAACTGGTCAGGCTGTCGAACCTTAAGGACGAGGCGTGGAGCGGGGTGGACGTTCCGCTCAAGCGCAGGTTCGACCTCACGCCGAACCTCGTCGAAACGGTGAAGAGCTGCGCGGCGCACGATAGCAAGACACTCCAGGAGGTCGTCGACGCCCGCGCCGCCATATCCGCCGCAACCACTCAGAACGCGCGGATCGACGCGGAGAACTCCTTGACCGATACGTTGCGAAGCCTATTCGCCGCGGCGGAGAGCTGCCCGAAGCTGAAGGCCAGCGAGAACTTCGCGTATCTGCGGAACGAGCTGTCGTCGCTGGAGAACGAGCTGCAGATGGCGCGGCGCTACTACAACGGCACGGTGAGGGATTTCAACGGCGAGATACAGATGTTCCCGGCCGTCCTCATATCCAAACGGCTCGGCTACCAAGCCGCCGCGTTCTTCGGCTCGGACGGCGAGCCGAGGGAGCCGGTGAAGGGGGAGTTTTAGGGAAGCGCTGTTTAGGCCGAATAGGCATCTAACAACAAATCGGCCTTCTTAAGGGAAACATCGAGCCCTATAGACACTTACATCAACATATCTTCTTGCAAACTCTCTCGCACGAGGGACAGGCGCCATCCCCGCATCCGTCCCGTCCATCGAGGTATTTGCCGTCGAAGCAGGCGGTGCAGAGGGAGTCCGGCGGCAGGCCTATGGCGTCAACCATGTCCTCCCGGCTCAGGTAGCTGAGCGAGTCCGCGCCCACCGCGCGGGCTATGTCCTCCAGCGAATTGTTAGCGGCGGCCAGGTCCCCGTTCGACGGGGTGTCTATGCCGTAAAAGCAGGGATACCTCACTGGAGGGGACGAGATGCGCAGATGCACCGCCTCGGCCCTGCACTCGCGGATCATCGACACCACCAGCCCAGCCGTCGTGCCCCTGACGATAGAATCGTCGACCAGCACCGCTTTTCGCCCCTCGAACAGGTCCTGACTGGGGCTGAGCTTTATGCGCACTCCGAGCTCACGCACCTTCTGCGTCGGCTGGATGAACGTGCGCCCCACATACCTGTTGCGTACCACAGCGGCCTCGAACGGCACACCCGACTCCTGGGAGTATCCCAGGGCCGCCGTCGTACCGCTGTCTGGAAGGGGTGCCACGAAATCGACGTCCGGCGGCCCCGCATAGGGAGGGGACGACTCGTCCGAGACGCTCCTGGCCAGCTTGCGCCCCATCTCGTGGCGCGCCCTGTAGACTGACCTGCCCTCTATGATGCTGTCCGGCCTCGCGAAGTAGACGTACTCGAACGAGCACAGCCACCTGCGCTTTGGCCCCCCCGGCAGACGGTAGGACGTAAGCCCGCTCTCGTTTATCAGAAGCGCTTCCCCCGCCTCAATGTCGCGGACGAAGGAGACGCCGAGCAAGTTAAAAGCGCAACTCTCGGACGCGACGTAGTAGTTGCCGCCACGCCTGCCAAGCGCCAACGGACGAAACCCCCACGGGTCCCGCGCGGCGACCAGCCCCTCCTCGATCAGCACGACGAGGCTGAACGCGCCCCTGACCTCCGCCAGCGCTCGCAGAAGCGCCTCCAGCGGACGCCTCCGGGGCTGGTGGGCCATAAGCTGCAAAATGGCCTCCGTGTCGCTGGTCGACTGAAATATCGCGCCCCGGTTCTCCAACTCCTCCCTGAGCCGCAAGAAATTCGTCAGGTTCCCGTTGTGCGCGATGGCTACCGGCCCCTGCGCGTAGTTGGCGCATATGGGCTGGGCGTTCTGCATCATCGAGCCTCCGGACGTCGAATAGCGCACGTGGCCTATAGCCGACGTCGCGGGGGCGTTGGACAGCACGCTCTGGCTCAACGCCTCGTGAACTAGGCCCATCCCCTTTATGGCGTTGACCCGGCTGTTTTCGTCTATCCACGCCACACCGGCGGACTCCTGCCCTCGATGCTGGAGGGCCGACAGGCCGAGGTAAACCTCCTCCGCCACGAAATCGCGCGCGCTGTACGCGCCGAACACTCCGCACATAATTTACTTCTCCGCTCCCCCGAAGAACTCCGCCTCGAGCTCCTCCAGCGACAGTTCGCCTATGCCGTGAATGACCAGCGACGTCCCGGAGACATTCCCGATGCGAGTCATGGGATAACCCTCCCACACCCTGACGAACTTCTCCTCCTTGTCCTGAGAAACTATATAGACCGCGCGAGGACCGCCCTCGCTGAACAGCGTCTCGGTTGGGTCCAGGCTACCAAGCCCGATCTCCATCCCGACGCCGGAGTAAATGACCTCCTTGGCGAGCGCCGCGGCGAGCCCGCCGCCTGCAACGACCCTGGCACTCCTGATCCCCGCCTTGCGCGACGAGGCCAGTGCCCGCTCCGCGAACTCCGCCTCCATCTTCGCGTCGTATGCCCAAGTCGATCCCTGCGGACGCGCGCAGCCCGAACCTCCACATAGGACCTGCCAGCGTGAGGCACCAAGCGACGCGCTCGTCGGACCGACGAGATATACGACGTCCCCCGGGAGGGCGCCGCCCCCGGATACATAATAGGCGCGGTGCGCCACCAAACCGACCGTCACGACCAGAGGCACCGGGTAAATGCCGCCGCGCGGCGTCTCGTTGTACAGGCTGACGTTGCCGGACACCACGGGGCAGCCCATGTCGCGGCAGACTGCGGCCAACCCGTCGACGCAACGGGAGAGGTCGTGGAAATTCTCTGGCTTCTCCGGCGAGGGGAAGTTGAGGCAGTTCGTCATGCCCAGGGCGTCCGCCCCGCACAGGGCCAACGTCCGTATGGACTGGGCCATCGTCTCGGCGGCGCCGTGAAACGGATCGGTCCAGCACTTCCACGGCTCCGCCTCCATGGAAAACACGATTAGCGCGTCTGAGTCGGGCAGCGTTATCGCGGACACCGGCTCTCCAGGCTCGGCGGCGGTACGGAGCTGCACCTGGCAGTCGTACCGCCGCCATATCTCCTCGCGGCACGTGCCGTGCACCGAGCCGATCAGGGTCTTTATGTCGCGTATCGGGTCCAGGCTCCTGATATTACTCGGTTGAGCGCGCCTCTCCTCCAGGTCGCCCGGAGTCCTCATCGGCCAATCGACGACCGGCGCGTCGCCCAGGATGCCGACCGGCAGGTCCGCTATAGTCTCCCCGCTCATGGAGACCCTGTAGCGCCCGTCGCCCGTTACGCGCCCGACCGGCACGCACTCCAGCGCGTACCGGTCCGCCACGGTCTTGACCGCGTCGAACTTGCCGGGGACGACGACCAGCAGCATGCGCTCCTGAGACTCGGACAGGAATATCTCCCAGGGCTCCATCCTCTCGCGCAGCGGGATGAGGTCGGCGTCTATCTCTATTCCAGCCCCGCTCTTGTGGGCTATCTCGCTGGACGAGGATAGTATCCCCGCCGCGCCCATATCCTGCATGGAGGCTATCAGATCGCCGTCGAGGAGGTCGAGACAGCACTCTATCAGCAGCTTTTCCTCGAACGGATCGCCTATCTGGATGTGCCCCCTGCTATCGCGGTTGTCCGCGTCCAGCTCCTTGGAGGCGAACGACGCGCCCGCTATGCCGTCACGCCCGGTCTTGGAGCCCAAGAGCACGGCTAAGTCCCCGGGGCGGGCGGTCTTGGAGCTGACTATCCTGCCGAGCCTGACCAGCCCGCAGTTAAACGCGTTCAGAAGCGGGTTCCCCTCGAAACAGGGGTCGTAAAACGTCTTGCCGCCGATCGTCGGGACGCCCACCGCGTTGCCGTAACCAGCGACCCCCTCGACTATCCCCTCGGCCAGTGCCGCGGACTTCCCGGAGTCTGGCATCCCGAAGAAGAGTCCGTCCATCGAGGCGGCCGGGCGCGCTCCCATCGCCAATATGTCGCGGATTATCCCGCCGACCCCTGTAGCCGCCCCCTGGTACGGCGCGACGGCGGAGGGGTGGTTGTGGCTCTCGACCTTGAACGCCAAGCCCCAGCCGGACCCGCAGTCCACGACCCCCGCGTTCTCCCCCGGCCCCCCCACCAGATTGCGGCCCTCTTGAGGGAACTTCGAGAGCAGCCGCCGAGTCGACTTGTAGCTGCAATGCTCGGACCACATGACGCCGATTAACGCCGTCTCCAGCTCGTTCGGCTCGCGCCCCAGCATCTCCTTTATCCTTTCGTGCTCGCCATCCGACAAACCGGCGTCGCGATAATTCATCCGTTGGCCTCCAATGCTCCAAAGTGATTCCTGATGGACTGCCAGAAGTTTCTTCCGTCGGTGCCCCTTATCAGCCCCTTCAAGGTGGCGCGCTCGGGGTGCGGCATGAGCCCCAGGACGTTGCCCGACGCGTTGATTATGCCCGCTATGCCGTTGAGAGACCCATTCGGAGAGTACTCCTCCCCGGCGTCGGCGGAGCCAGCGGACGAATTCGCGTACCGATATACGACCTGGCCGCGGGCCTCGAGCTCCCCCAGTTCGTCGGGGGGCAGGAAATAAAGCCCCTCGTGGTGCGCTATGGGAAACTGGACGACCTGCCCGCTTGCGTACGCGTTGGTGAAGGGGGTGTCGGCACGCTCCACCCTGACAAACGACTTGGCGCAGATGAAGCGCATGCTCGTGTTTGGAAGAAGGGCACCGGGAAGCATCCGAGCCTCTGTCAGGATCTGGAACCCGTTGCATATGCCCAGCACCAGCCCTCCCTCGTCGGCTATGCCCCTCACCGCCTTCATTACGCGGGACTTGGCGGCGAGCGCCCCGCTGCGCAGATAGTCGCCATACGAGAAACCCCCGGGCAGAACGACGAGATCGGGCCTCTCTGGGAAGCCATCCTCGTCGTGCCAGACCATGTCGACGGGGCCCAGCTCCATGTCCAGGATCGCGTTCATCACATCCCTGTCGCAGTTGCTCCCAGGGAAGACGACGACCGCCGTTCTCACCGCATGGCCTCGAGCGTGTACGAGTACGACTCTATCAACCCATTGGAGAGAAGATCGTCGGCCATGCGGCAAATCTTCTCTCCCGCCTCCGACTCGTCCTCAGCCCTGATCGCGAGCCTTATGAACCTGCCCACGCGAACCTCGTCCACCTCCGAGTATCCGTGAGACCTGAGGGTCTTCTCCACCGCCTTGCCCTGAATATCGAGCACGCCGTCCTTGGGAAGAACGGTAACGTCCGCCTTGAAACATCTCATGTCCTTCTTATGCCTCCCCAAGCGTATTATTACTAATATTATCATTTATACAACCTTGATTGTCAAATTCAAGAGGGCGATAATTCAGGATGACGCGCTTGAATGTCAATAAAATTATTAAGAGGCCCGGATCGTTCAAGCGATCCGGGCCTCTGTCCCGCGTCGTTAAGAAGGCTGATTTATAGGCTAGGGGCCTACGGGTTGGGCCCCTGGTGAATCTCGGTGTCAGCGTCGGCGCACCACGCCTGATACGAGGCGTCGTAGTTGCGCGCGTTTTTGAAGCCGGCGAGGCGGAAGATCATGGTCATGAACGCGCCCCTGACCCCGGACGTGTCATATAGGACGATCGTCTGCTCCTTGTCGTCGAAGCCCTTCGACGCGAAGAGCGCTCCCAGGTCGGCCTCGGGGATTATCCTGAAGTCCGGGGTGAATACCTCGTCCATCGGAAAGCTGATGGCCCCCGGGATGTGCCCCGGGCGACGCTCGCCGAACGGGCGGATCTCGCCCGAGTACTCCTTCGGCCCTCTGACGTCGACGATGCGGATATCGGGGTTCGACACGTTCTCCTTCATCCAACCCGTGGTGACTATATACGACTCGTCGTACTTGATGGCCGGGTGGGCAACAGCCTTGTTGGTATGAGTGGTGTTCGACGTCTTGCCGCCGGACGCGCGCCACACCGTGAAGCCGCCGTCCAGGATGCGCGCGTTCTTGACCCCGCTCATGCGGAGTATCCACAGCACCCACGACGAGTTGCCCCAGTCGCCGCCGTCCCCGTAGACGATGACCTCCTTCTTCCCGTCGATGCCCAGCGCCCCCAACTTCTTAGCCATCGCGGCGGGGTCCGCGACGGTTCCGTAGGTGGGATCGCCCGGCTTGCCTCCCATGTTGGCGAAGTAAGTCCACTCCGCGTTCACCGCTCCGGGGAGATGCCCCTGCTGCCCCTTGTAAAGCGACTGGGCGCGCGCATCTATTATAACCGTCTTGTCCAGATTGGCCTTGAGCCACTCGGGGGCCGCGATGTACGAGGCGTAAGTCTCAGTCCCGTCGGCGAGCGCCTCTGCCGCAGCCGCGCCCGCCAATACAGCCGCCGCCAACAGAGCCGCCGCCAGCAAAACCATTTTCCTTGCGTTGTCAATCTTCAACCAACATCATACTCCTTGAGTCAGATTAACGCCCATAGCGGAGCACCGCTCAGACATTGAATATAAGCTAGCAGAAGGAAGGCCCTTATTCAGTCAGTAAAAATACCTAAAAGAAATGCTCTTAAAAATATTTAAGTCGTGAGTGAGTTTATGGTGTTTACGTTTTTAGCGTCACGCAATTTTTTATGTTCTCCTGTTCCCATAAACTACTTTGACGCTTACGCCGTATCTCATCACCCAAACTTCTCATCCCTCCTCGAAGTTTTTCCCTCTATTCATATTAATAAAATATGATTATAATATGCCCCAACGGAGGTGGGTGATTTATGCGGATACTGGACATGGTGGGCAGCACCCCGTTGATCGAGCTGCGCAATGTCATGGGCATGGATGGAGTGACGCTGATGGCGAAAGCGGAGTTTTGCAACCCCAGCGGATCGGTCAAGGACAGGGCGGCGAAGGCGATGATTTCAAACGGCGTGGAACGCGGCCTGATGACGGGGGACAGGACGCTCGTCGACGCGACCAGCGGCAACACCGGCATCGCTTACGCGATGATCGGCGCCGCGCTCGGTTACTCCGTCAAGCTGTACATGCCGCGAAACGCGTCCTTCGAGCGCAAGAGGATGATACGCGCTTACGGAGCCGAGATAGAGGAGACGAGTCCCCTGGAGGGCTCCGATGGGGCTTATGTCGCGGCGCGGGCCGCCGCGGCGGAGGATCCCGGACGATATTTCTATCCCGATCAGTACAACAATCCCGAAAACCCCAGGACGCATTACGAGACCACCGGGGTCGAGATATGGAACCAAACGGAGGGAGGGGTTACGCATTTCATAACCGGCATGGGCACTTCGGGGACCTTCATGGGGGTGTCACGGCGCCTGAAGGATTACCGCGGCGGAATCCATGCCATATCCGTGCAGCCGTCGTCCCCATTTCACGGAATAGAGGGGACGAAGCACATGGACTCGACGATCAGACCGGGCATCTACGACGAAAACCTCATCGACGATGTGGTGACGGTCACAACGGAGGACGCTTATGAAATGACCCGCCGGCTGGCGCGCGAGGAGGGCGTTTTCACCGGAATCAGCTCCGGCGCGAACGTGGCCGCGGCGGTCGCGCTCGCCCGCGGCCTGCCGAGAGGTTCGCTGGTCGTGACCGTGTTGTGCGACGGCGGGTTGAGGTACGTGTCGGATTCGTTCTGGGAGGGCGCGAGATGATATCGCTGCCGGATGAAGCGGAGCTCGCCATCCGAGCGGAGGGGGAGCGGGCCTACCCGGATGAGTGTTGCGGCGCACTCCTGGGCGGTTTTGACGGCGAAAGCGGCAAGATCGTCAAGGCCATCCTCCCGATCGGCAACTCGAGTGAGACCGCGGAACGGTTCCACCGCTTCACCATCGGCCCCGGCGATTTCATGAGGGCCGAACGCGAAGCTAAGGCGAGGAATATGGATCTTATCGGGTTTTACCACTCGCACCCAGACCACCCCGCCGAACCGTCGGATTACGACCTCGAACACGCGCTGCCCTTTTATTCCTACGTAATAGTGGCCGTCGAACAGGGCGCGGCGTCCGGCCTCACGAGTTGGGAGATGTCCGCGGACCGCGCGCGCTTCCTGCGGGAATCCCAAAACCAGGGACAAAACCTTGAGGCTCCGCCCCGAACCCCGCAAGGGGACCAGTCCCCTTGACCCCGTTATCATTTTTATTTTCACCCCACAGGTGAAAATAAAAATATAAAAAGGGTCCAGGGAGCTAACTCCCTGGCGGGTGTGGGCAGAGCCCACGGTTTTGATCCCGCGGTTTCAGGGTGAATTATAAATTCGCGAATTCAGGGGGGAATGAGACATGCCAGTCACGATCCAGATACCCGCGGCGCTGCGCGCTTTTGCCAACGGACAGACAGAAGTGTCCGCCGAGGGAGCGACGGCGGGCGAGGTGATAGCCGCCTTCGCGGAAGCCTACCCCGATATCGGGACTCATCTTTACGACGAGACCGGCGCCCTGCGTTCCTTCATCAACGTCTACGTCGGGGACGCGAACATCAAAAACCTGGACGGCCTCGATACACCGGTGAAGGATGGGGACTCCGTCATGCTGGTGCCGGCCATTGCCGGGGGAGCGCCGGGTTCGGCATGGGCCTGATCTCCGACGAAAGACTGAGCGGCCTCTCGAACGACGAAATTTTACGGTACAGCCGTCATCTGCTGCTGCCGGAGGTTGGGGTCGAGGGCCAGAAACGCCTGCGGGCCGCTAGGGTGCTGATTGTCGGAACCGGGGGGCTCGGCTCCCCGCTCGCGCTCTACCTGGCGGCCGCGGGCGTCGGCACCATCGGGATAGTGGATTTCGACTTCGTGGAGGCGTCAAACCTTCAGCGTCAGATAATCCACGGGGTGAGGGATATCGACAGGCCCAAGACCGCGTCGGCACGGGACAGCATCCGAGCCATCAACCCGAGCGTGAACGTCGTCGTGCACGACGTGAGGCTGTCGAGCGGCAACGCGCTTGGCATAATGGAGGATTATGACCTGGTTGCCGACGGGACGGACAACTACCAGACCCGCTACCTCGTGAACGACGCCTGTGTGCTCCTGGGCGTTCCGAACGTCTACGGCTCGATCTATCAATTCGAGGGGCAGGCAAGCGTCTTCTATGCCAAGGAGGGACCGTGCTACAGGTGCCTGTATCCGTCGCCGCCCCCTCCCGGGCTTGTTCCGTCCTGCGCCGAGGGCGGGGTTATCGGCGTCCTGCCCGGCATAGTTGGGACAATTCAGGCGTGTGAGGCAATCAAGCTCATTATCGGCGGCGGGGAGGGGCTCATCGGGCGCTTGTTGCTGTTCGACGCTTGGCGTTTGAAGTTTCGCGAGCTGAAAATAGCGAAGGACCCGAACTGCCCGATTTGCGGCTCCGCTCCAAGCATACGCGGCCTCATCGACTACGAGCGATTTTGCGGGCTGCGGCTTCCATCGGACGAGGAACCGATAGAGACCATAACGGCGATGGAACTCAAGGAAAGGCTGGATCGCGGCGACCAGCTGCAGATCATCGACATTCGGGAGCCGCACGAGCGCGCGATCGCCAAATTCCCAGGAGCTAAGGCAATCCCGCTCGGCCAGATGGCGCGCAGGGTCGATGAGTTTGACCCAGCGGTCGACGCGGTGTTCCTGTGCAAAATCGGGCAGCGCAGCATATACGCCATAAGAGCCCTGAGGGATGCGGGCTACGGCGGGCGCCTGCTCAATTTGAAAGATGGCGTCAACGCCTGGGCGAGGGAGGTGGATAAGGATTTGCCGCGGTATTGAATTTCGCTGACAGGGAGGCAGCATAGCGGGAAGCGGGCGGATCCCGCGGTGTTGATACCAATTTGAAATCAAATGCCTGAAGGGTGAAGCGTTAAAACAGGTTTGAACAAACGCTTCAGTCGCATCAAAACAGCCTGGTGATCGCGAATTGGTATGAGCTGAAGAAGGATAAGTAATTCGGAATATAACATTAAATCAAGGAGGAAAATACATGTCAGAGAGACCTTTAACCAACGCGCTCGGCCGCGATGCGGCGTATCAACTGGCAAACGTGACGAAAACCGCGCCGCAGTTCGGCGCCATAACGCCGAGATGGCTGACGAAGGTGCTGGAGTTCAAGGGCCTTGACGCCGGCATCTACCGCGTGAACAGGGTGGTTGAGGGGGAAACCCCGCTCGATGTGCTGTGCGGCCAGGACCCCAAGAACGTGACGATCCCCAGGGGGTATGTCGAATATCAGGCCAAGCCCCGCGAGTACGAGCTGAATTCCATCTCCACGATCATAAACGTGGACACCAGGGTATCCGACGTTTACAGCTCCCCTTACGATCAGATCGGCGAACAGATTTCCCTCGCGATCGAGAGCCTGAAGGAGCGGCAGGAGAGCCAGATCATAAACAACGACGACTACGGCCTGCTCAAAAACGCCGCGGACTCCCAGAAGGTCCAGACCAGAAACGGCAGGCCGATGCCCGACGACCTCGACGAACTGATCACAAAGGTGTGGAAAGAGCCCTCGTTTTTCCTGGCGCACCCGAGGGCGGTGGCGGCGTTCGCGCGCGAATGCACCAGGCGCGGAGTGCCCCCGGTGACGGCTGGCATCGCCGGCGGCACCTTCATCACGTGGCGCGGCGTACCGATCATCCCTACCGATAAGCTCTTCGTCGACGGCCAAAAAAACCCGAAAGGGAAATCCGGCAAGACCAACATCCTCCTGATCCGCACGGGCGAGGCAAAGCGGGGCGTAGTCGGGCTGTATCAGGCCGGTTTGCCCAACGAGCAGTCGCGCGGCCTGTCCGTGCGCTTCCGCGGCATAGACGACAACGGAGTGGCGTCCTATCTGCTCTCGCTGTACTGCTCGGCCGCGATCCTGGCCGACGACGCCATCGCGGTGCTCGAGGACGTCGAGGTCGGTGAGTATTATGACTACAATCACATCTGAGGCGGCGGCATTCAACTCCGAAAATATGCCGGGCGGATGGGGGGGATCTGACCCCGCCTCTTACGGCCTGCCCGGCGAGCGCGAGCTGGCGGCCATCGCTTCCTCGTATTTCCCCGAGTTTTACCCGGACAGGGCGAAAGAGTTAGTGCGTGCCTACCGCCCCGTCGTGGCGCCGGCGGACCGTCCCGGCGGCGCCGGGATTGCCCCCGCCGCCGCGGCTCAAAATGGTGCCGGCGCGCTTTCTGTCGGAGAGGAGCCGCTCGAAAAAATCCGCGCCGACTTCCCGATCCTGTCGGAGCGGGTGAACGGCAAACCTCTGGTCTGGCTCGATAATGCCGCCACGACGCAGAAGCCCCGTCAGGTCATAGACAGGATATCGTATTATTACGCCCTTGAAAATTCCAACGTCCATCGCGGCGCTCATGAACTCGCCGCGCGCTCGACAGACGCCTACGAGGCCTCCCGCGATAAAACGGCCCGCTTCATAGGAGCTCCGGGGCCGGAGAACATCGTGTTCGTGCGCGGGGCGACGGAGGGGCTCAATTTGGTGGCAAACGCCTATGTGAAGCCGTTGCTGCGCCCCGGCGACGAGATCGTCCTGACCATCTTGGAGCACCACGCGAACATCGTGCCTTGGCAGCTCGTCGCGGAGGAAACCGGCGCGCTCATCCGAGCGGCCCCGGTGGACGACGACGGGCAGATAATACTGTCCGAGTACGCGAGGCTCTTCAACGTCAATACGCGCTTCGCCTCCATTACCCATGTGTCGAACGCGATAGGCACGATCGCTCCGGTGCGGGAGATGACGGCGATCGCGCATGGGTTTGGGGTGAGGACTTGCGTGGACGGAGCCCAGTCCATCTCGCACATGCCGGTGGACGTGTCGTCGCTCGACGCGGATTTCTTCGTCTTCTCGGGGCACAAAATTTTCGGCCCCAACGGAATAGGCGTGGTCTACGGCAAAAGTGACGCGCTGGACTCCGCGCGCCCCTGGCAGGGAGGCGGCAACATGATAGCGGACGTCACCTTCGAACGGACGGCCTATCAGCGCGCGCCTCAAAAATTCGAGGCTGGCACCGGCAGCATCGCGGACGCCGTTGGCCTTGGCGCGGCGCTCGACTACGTATCGCGCATCGGAATGGAGAACATCGCCCGCTACGAGCGGGAGCTGCTCGAGTATGGAACGCGCGGCCTCAAGGGAGTACCCGGCCTCACGCTCGTCGGAACCGCCGCGCAAAAGGCGGGCGTTTTGTCGTTTGTGCTCGACGGACACTCCAACGAAGAGGTCGGCCATTATCTCAACAGAGCGGGAATCGCCGTTCGCGCCGGTCATCACTGCGCGCAGCCGATATTGCGCCGTTTCGGTTACGAAGGCACGGTGCGCCCTTCGCTGGCTTTTTACAACACGCCCGGCGAGATCGATCTGCTGGTGAGTTCCCTGCGCGAACTGGCCCGATGACCCGCCGCTCGGCCATATCAAAAACAGCCCGTTGATCTCGAATTGGTATGATTTCTCCCGGAAGGAGTTTTTGTCATGGGAATTCAAGGCAGCCTGAACATCCGTAAACTCACTGACGCGATCCTCGCGAGCTATCGCGGCGAGGCGGACATAATCAAGCTCGATGCCAGAAACCAGATCAGCAACGCTGTGGTTACAGAACTCATCGATGAACTCCGCCGCCTTATTTTCCCTGGCTTTTTCGAAAAAAAGAAACTGAGGCTCGATTCGATAGAATACTATGTCGGAGAGATGCTGGAATCCCTCATTTACAACCTCAAGAAGCAAATAGACCGCGCGATGCACCATATCGAGCCGGAACGCGACGAAGCCTGGATAGAGCACGAGTCCGAGCGCATCGCCTTGGAGTTCTGCGGGAGGATCCCCGACATTCGCCGCGTCATGGCGACCGATGTGAGCGCCTTCTACGACGGCGACCCAGCGGCGTTCAACGCGGACGAAATCGTCCTCTCATACCCGGGCATTTACGCCATTATGGTGAACCGGCTGGCCCACGAGCTGTACCTGCTGGAGGTTCCGCTGATACCGCGCATGATGACCGAACACGCGCACGGCCGCACCGGGATCGACATACACCCCGGCGCCACGATAGGCCATCATTTCTTCATTGATCATGGGACGGGCATAGTGGTGGGCGAGACGACCATCATAGGCAACTACGTAAAAATTTATCAGGGCGTGACGCTAGGCGCCCTCTCCACCCGCGGCGGTCAGGTCTTGAAGGGCGTGAAGCGCCATCCGACCATAGAGGACCATGTCACAATCTACTCGGGCGCGTCGATTTTGGGCGGCGGCACGGTGATAGGAGAGGGCGTGGTCATAGGGTCGAACGCGTTCATAACGAAGAGCGTGCCGGAAAAAACCCGGGTGAGCGTGAAGAACCCGGAGCTCCAGTTCAAGGAGGACGAAAAAACGCGTAGCGTCGATTTCACCCAGGGCGAGTTCTGGGACTACGTCATATGACGTCGGAGGCCAAAGCCATTAATACGATATGACCGTTCGGTCATTTCATGGGCCATAACGGAACAACCGGCAGGGGGCGGTTCGCGGGGTTCGCGCGTAATTCCCGGCGCCGCCCTCCCCCACCCACCTCTAATACCTGTTGTCGAATATGCGCGTGGACTTCTTCTCGCTCCTCGGCAGGTCTCCCATGCCCACAGCCTTGGCTGTTATAGTGAGGCCGATTTTTTCCTTGAACGAGTCCTTCACCACCCTCTCCAAATTCCCCCTGCCGCCCTCGTCCGGCGTCGCGGTCTCGAAGAACAGCGTCACGATGTCCTTCCCGTTCAGGTGGTCTATCATGATCTGGTACTCGCTGCTGACCCCGTCCACCTGCGCCAGCAGCTCGTCGGCGCGGCTGGGGTAGATCATCGTGCCCTTCACCTTGACCATGTCGTCGGAGCGCCCTATCAGGGAGTCGATCCGAGGGTACGGCCTCCCGCAGGGGCAGTCGCCGGGCAGATCGCGGGTCAGGTCGTGGGTGCGGTAGCGCACGAGCGGCGCGCCCTCCTTCTCGAGCGTCGTGATGACTATCTCCCCAACCTCGCCCAGCGGCACGGGGAGCCCGCTCCTCGGGTCTATTATCTCGTAGTGGAAGTAGTCCGTCCACATGTGCATTCCGCACTCGCGGTCACAGCTGATACCAATGCCGGGCCCGTATATCTCGGTCAGCCCATAGATGTCGTAGAGCCTCACGCCCAGCTCGCTCGCGATGCGGCGCCGCATCTTCTCGCCCCAGCGCTCCGATCCGATGATACCGCGCCGGAGGCATATCCTGTCGAGCACCCCGCGCTGGGTTATCTTCTCCGCGAGCAGCAGCGCGTAGGACGACGTAGCGCACAGCACCGTGGACTTCATATCGATCATCATGCTTATCTGCTTGTCGGTGTTGCCCGGCCCCATCGGTATCGCCATCGCGCCCAGCAGTTCGGCCCCGGCCTGGAAGCCTATCCCGGCGGTCCACAGCCCGTATCCCGGCGTGATGTGTATCCGGTCGGACTTGCCCGCCCCGGCGGTCTCGTAGCACCTCTTGAACATGACGGCCCAGTCGTGCACGTCCTTCGACGTGTAGGGGATGATCACCGGGGTGCCGGTGGTGCCCGACGACGAATGTATCCTCACTATCTCGTCCTCGTCGACCGCGCGCAACCCCATTGGGTAGGCTCTCCTCAGATCCTCCTTCTCGGTGAACGGCAGCCGCTCGAAGTCCGCGAGGCTCCTTATGTCCTCCGGCTCAATGCCGGCGAAGTGCCCCCTGTAGAACGCCCCCTCCTTCGCGCGGCGCACGCTCTCCCTGATCTTGGTCAGAATTTGCTCAGTCATCTCCATGCCGCTCACCTCTCCCTTCCCTGTCCTCCCCTGCCGCGGCCAGTGTCTCCCCAAGCCGCAGGGCCGCTCTGTTCATCCTCGATCCGTCCGCATCGAATCTCTCGTCGATGATTTTCTCCATGTCGCCTATGGAAAACGGGAACGCCCCGCGCGCGCACGCCGCCCCGATTATCGCGGTGTTGAGGGCGCGAATGCCGCACGCCGCGCCGATCGCGCCGCTCTTCAATATCAGGAGGCGCGGGACGGATGCCTCAAGCAGAGCCCTCATCGCGTCCGGGTCGTAGCCCGAGGCGGGCTGGATGACCCTGTCGCAGGCGACCATCAGGCCGTCGCGCTTCAGATACCCGGATGCCCGCGCCGCCTCGCAGAGCTCGAAGGCCAGCACCACGTCGGCGCGCCCCGGGGATATCAGCGGGGATTTTATGTCTCGCCCCATGCGGACGTGGCTCAGGACGCTCCCGCCCCGCTGCGCCATCCCTATGGTCTCGGCTCCGCGCACGTCGAGCCCGCGCGCGAGCGCGGCGGACGATATCAGGCGAGAGGCCAGCACCGTCCCCTGTCCGCCTACGCCGGCTATGAGACAGTCCGTCATCGCTCGTCGCCTCCAATTATGGCCCGCGTCGAGCAGAGGGACTTGCACAGCCCGCACCCCGTGCAGGAGTCCCGGTCTATGCGCGCGAACTTCCCGCTGAACGACAGCGCTGGACACCCTAGCTTCTTGACGCACGCCGAGCAGCCGAAGCAGAGGTGCTCGTCCACCATGCAGCCGCTCCTCCCCTCCTTTTTGGAGAGCGCTGCGCAAGGACCCTCGAAGATGACCGCGCGCACGCCGCGAGCCTCTATGGCACGCGTCACCGCCGCCTTCGACGCCGCGAGGTCGAACGCGCTCACGCGCCGCAAATCGTTCACCCCTATCGACGAGAGCACGTCGTATATGCTCATCTTGGGCGCGGGGCGACCCATCAGCGTCCTCCCCACGCCCGGGTGCGTCTGCCCTCCGGTCATGGCCGTAGTGGAGTTGTCCAGCACGGCGACTATGATGTCGTGCCCGTTGAACACGGCGTTTATGATTCCCGGTATGCCGGTGTGGAAGAACGTCGAGTCACCTATGAAGGCGAAGTTGAGCGCGTCCGGCTCTGCCAGGCTCAGCCCCTGCGCCATCGTGATCCCAGCCCCCATGCAGAGGCACGTGTCCAGCATGTCCAGCGGGAGCGCGTTGCCCAGCGTGTAGCAGCCTATATCGCCTGAAAAAATGGCCTTGCGCCCCCGCGCCGCTTCCTTGACGGCGAAGAACGCCCCCCTGTGCGGGCACCCGGCGCAGAGCACGGGCGGCCTCACGGGCAGGGCGGGAGCCGCCGCCGAGGGCGGGGCCTCGCCTTTCGAGGGGATAGCGCCCGCACACCGCGGGCGCAGGAAATTCTCTATGGCGGCGCGCACCCCGTCGGGCGTGTTCTCGCCCGCGTATGGCATGTGCCCGCTGAGCTTGCCCATGATTTTGACCGATATGCCCCGCTGCCCCGCGAGGAGAATGAGCTCGCGCTCTATCACGGGGTCCAGCTCCTCTATCACCAATACCTCGTCCAGCCCCTGGAGGAACTCGGCCCCCAGCCGGGCGGGGAACGGGACCGTAGATATTTTGAGCATCCTGCACTCATCTCCGGTCTCGCCGCACGCCTCCAGGACATAGAGCCAGCTCACGCCTCCCGACGCGATGCCACGCCTTCCCGCGCCGCGCATGACGTTGCCGGGGTAGCTGGAGAACCTGTCGGCCAGATCCAGGAGTCCTCGCTCTATCTCGACGTGGTTCGCGCGGGCAAGGCGCGGGAATATGACCCAGCGGCCCCCCTCCCTTCCAAAGCCGGCGGGCTCGGGCGGCGCGAGCGCGTCCAGCGGCTCCACCGACGCGTAGCTGTGACACACCCTCGTCGTGGGACGGAAGAGCACCGGCCTGCCGATGGCCTCTGAACACTCGAACGCGTCCGCGATCATCAAGTAGGCCTCCTCCGGGCTGGACGGGTCGAACACGGCCAGCTTCGCGTACTGCCCGAAGTGCCTGGTGTCCTGCTCCGTCTGGGAGGAGATGGGCCCGGGGTCGTCCGCCGCCATGACGACCATGCCGCCCTTGACGCCAAGGTAGTTGAGGCTCATCAGAGGGTCGGAGGCGACGTTCAGACCGACCTGCTTCATGGTCACCAGCACGCGTTTCCCAGCCATCGCCGCGCCGGCCCCGACCTCCAGCGCCGACTTCTCGTTGACCGACCACTCGACGTAAACCCCGCCTCCCCGCTCCCCGGCGATGGTCTCCAGAACCTCCGACGACGGGGTCCCCGGATAGCCGAGGGCGACCCTGACACCCGCCCGAATGGCCCCGAGCCCTATGGCCTCGTTGCCCATCAGCACCCTTCTTTGCACCGCGCACCACTTCCCCTGTCAAGGCAAAATAAAAACGCGAGCCGGCCGCCTCTTCCCCGTGCCCCCTCGCGCCTCAAATATCAGCATATCGCGTAATTTATCACCAACCAGCGGATATGACAAGCAACCGCGCGTTCCCACCCCCTCCGCGAACCGCGGGCAAGACCTCGGGGCGCCGCCCCGAACCCCGCAAGGGGACTAGTCCCCTTGACCCCTTTCTATTTTTTGTTTCACCCCACAGGTGAAACAAAAAAATAGAAAGGGCGCAGATAACCAGTTCCCTGCAGGGTTCGGGCAGCGCCCGAGATTTTGATCCTGTGGTTTCCCTAAAACTCCCACTCCAATCTAATTCCGCCGCTGACCCCCCGATATTTGCCGAAGTATCCCTGAATCCCGGTCGCGATCGAAAAATCGCGACCCTTGTATGGGCGGATATCGACTCCGAGTTCCGCGATACCTGTAGTTCCCTCCAGGCTCTCGGAGCGGAGGTCGATCAGATTGTAGCCGGGTAAATCGAAGTTGACGGTCCTGGCGTGGGCTTTGCCGGCGAATTCGTGTTCCACGGCGGCACCGATGTACCACCGGCGCAGTTCCTCGTCCTCATGCGTGAACCGGGCGCCGAACCGGAGCCTGTGCGAATCGTCGTCCAGAAACTCAACGATCTCCCCATTCGGCAGAGTGACGGTTTCCCCGCCCTGTTTGTCCCAGTAGTACCGCAGCCGCAGATCAATCTCCTTGCGGGGATCATCGAGCTTGAAGGTCCTCCCCACCCCCACGTGAGCCCCGTAATAGGGCGTGTCCGTCTCGTACGACATGGGAACGCCATTCGCGTCCAGATAATCGCCCGCGGAGAACTCGTTTTCCAGCTTTCCGGCGCGGAGCGAACCCTCCAGCCTGAAACCGTTCTCCCACTCCTTTCGCGCCATGACGCCTACGCCATAGGCGCGCAGCGTCCCATCCCCGTGGATGTCTGGAATCGCGCCGTCCGCCGCGGTGAAGTGATCGTAGGTGGTGTAGCCTCCATGACCGAAGTCGAGAAACGCCCCCAGCAGAGTCGAGCTGTCGGGCTTCCCGTCGCGCCCCTCATGCCTCGTCTTGACAGCGTAACCGGCGATCACGTTCACGCTGTCGATCTTTATGTGCGAATGATCGTTCTCAACCCGCAGCCACGCGCCGTCGATGCCGGCGAAGGGCGCTTCGGCGCGCGTCCAATCGTCCTCGCGCAGGTCCCTGCTGAGGATGATATTAGCGGATTCGTAGCTGTGGTCGGCTAGCCATGTCCCGCGCGCGCCCGCGAACGCCAGCGCCGCCAGACGGCCGTTCGTGATGGCCGTGGTCTCGGGAGCCGCTTCGGGATCAGCCGTCGGCCCAAGCGGAGACGGATCGGGGGTCTCCCCCGGAACGTCGCTCGGTTTAAGGGGATCGACTGGTTGATCGCCCGATACCGTTGGCGGCGTATCCGGCAGCGGGGTCGGCGGAGTCGTCTCATCCTCTGGAGTATCCTCCGGCACCAGGAGGACATACAGCGGTTCGCCCTTCGCGGTGCGGACGTACACGACCAGCGGCTCCCCCACCGCCGCCTTCTCGATCGGGATGGGTATCACCGGTTTCGGGTCGTTCGGGTCGTCGATTATGACGACCGGCGGGTCGTCGTCCACCTTGGAACCGATGTACACGACCGGAGGGTCGCCGTCCACCTCGGCATACTGGATCACATACAGCGGGGTGCCGGTTTCCGGAAGCCTGATCACCGGCGGCTCGCCGGTCACCGCTTCTTTGAACTCCACGACCAGCGGTTCGCCCACCGCCGATTTGACTTCCACAACCAACGGTTCGCCCACCGCCGATTTGAATTCCACGTGCGGCGGGTCGTCGGTCACCGCCGATTTGAACTCCACATGCAACGGTTCGCCCACCGCTTCTTTGAACTCCACATACAGCGGTTCGCCCACCGCGTCTTTGAATTCCACATGCAACGGTTCGCCCACCGCAGATTTGACCTCCACATGCGGCGGGTCGTCGGTCACCGCCGATTTGAACTCCACATACAACGGTTCGCCCACCGCTGATTTGACCTCCACATACAGCGGTACGCCCACCGCTTCTTTGAATTCCACATGCAACGGTACGTCAACCGCAGATTTGACCTCCACATGCGGCGGGTCGTCGGTCACCGCCGATTTGAACTCCACATACAACGGTTCGCCCACCGCTTCTT
>JAISZL010000053.1 GCA_031269245.1 Synergistaceae bacterium
CTGAAGGATCTGTACGGGAACGACCCGTGCGTCTCGAAGCTGGCTCTGGCGGCGGCTGAGATAGAGGGGACGTATTACGGGAAGCTGACGCGCGTTGAGGAGATAATAGCGTTCGCCCGCAGGATCGGCGCGCATCGTCTCGGCATAGCGTCGTGCGTCGGCCTGATGAGCGAGGCCAGGACCTTCGTCAAAATTCTGGAGGCACACGGGCTGGGGAGCTTCTGCGCGATCTGCAAGGTCGGCGCCGTGGACAAGACGGAGATCGGCATAAAGGATGAGATGAAGGTTCGCCCGGGGACGTTCGAGGCCATCTGCAACCCGGTTCTGCAGGCAGAGCTGCTCAACGGGGAGGGCACGGACCTGAACGTGATAGTGGGGCTGTGCGTCGGTCACGATTCGCTCTTCATAAAGTATTCAAACGCGCCGGTCACCACCCTCATCACCAAGGACCGGGTACTGGGTCACAACCCCGCCGCCGCGCTCTACACGAGCGGGTTCTACTACAGGAAGCTGATGAGCGACCAGGATATATAGTATTTTATAGATAGATATAGCAAACGCTTTTTCTTGAATATTGGGAGGCCGGAGGCCGTGAGGATTGTCTTTATCGACCAGGATTACCGCCTCAACGTCTTTGGGGGCGAGGAGATAGCGGCGCCGCTGCGCGAGTTCGGAGAGGTCGAGTGCCACGACGACAGGCCGTGCTCTCAGGAGGTTCTGTACGAACGGGGACGCGGCGCGGAAGTGATATTCTTCAAGATCAACCAGCCCGGCAACGATCTGATCGACCGGCTCGACAAGCTCAAATTCATGCAGTTCATCGGCATAGGCTACAACAACTACCTGGACGTGGCGCACTGCGCCGCCAGGGGGATAACCGTCCGTGGAATAGGCGAGTACGGCAGCAACTCCGTGGCGGAGTACACCCTGGGGCTCGTGCTGTGCGCAACGAGGGGGATAGCCTTGGCGGACAGGCGGATGAAGGACAGGACGTGGAGCCTGGAGGGGATGCTGGGCATGGAGCTGTCGTCCTCCGTCGTCGGAGTCATAGGGACGGGCGCGGTGGGTGGACTCGTCGCGCGGAAGATGTCCCTCTTGGGCGCGCGCGTCCTCGCCTGCGACATATGCCCGAGCCGGGAGCTCGCTCAGGGTTTCGGCGTGAGGTACGTGGATGCCGAAACCCTGATGAGGGAGTCCGATATAGTGTCCGTTCACCTCAAATACTCCGGCGAGACGGAAAAAATCATATCGAGGAAACTGCTCGGCCTCATGAAGCGGAGCTCGTATTTCATAAACACCTCCAGGGCCCAGATAGTCGACTGCGCCGCTCTGGAGGAGATGCTGCGCTCAGGCCGGATAGCCGGCGCCGCGATAGACGTCCACTACGGCGAGCCGCCCTCCGACTGGAGCCTCGCGTCGATGGAGAACGTCGTCTCGACGCCGCACATGGGCTATTACACGAAGGCGGCCAACACGAACATGCTCAGGCTGAGCGTCGAATCGGCGCTTGAGTACTTGAGGAACCGCTGATCAAATGGCTGAAAAGAAATTAAAGGAGGGTGACTCGGAATGAAAAAAATCCTCTCAGGGGTTTTGGTTCTCCTCGCCGCGTGCCTGTTCGGCTCCGCCGCCGATGCCTCGATCGGGGAAAGTTCCGTCAGGCGGGCGTGGAAGAGCGTGACTGGCATCGCGGAGATGGACGAGCTGCCTCTTTTCATAAAGGAGGACGCCGTCCCTAACGCATGGGTTGAGGCCGGGAAATCCGTGACGGTGACGACGGGCCTCATGAAGCTGCTGGAGCGCGAGGAGGAGATTTTCGGAGTCCTCTCCCACGAGGCCGGGCACGCGAAGCTCAAGCACTACGAATCGCGCGTCAAACAGTCCGTTGGACTCAGCATAGCCGCCCTGCTATTGGGTAAGGCGATCGGTGACAGCGCGCTGGGCGATCTTGCCGTGGGGGTCGGGACGAATCTGGCGAGCGCCGGGTACAGCAGGGAGAAGGAGGTGGAGGCCGACGACTTCGCGGTCGACCTGGCATTCAAGGGAGGCCTCGACCCGACTGGCCTCTACACCGCGCTCTCGCGCCTCTCCCTCCAAGGCGGCAGGTTGGAACCATCCGGCTTCAACTCCCATCCTCCAGACGCGCGCAGGCTGAGTCACGTGAAGGAGAGGATACTGAAACGCGCCCCCGACACGAAGTTCCCGGAGGTCAAGGCGCCGAAGGGAGAAAAAAAGGGCGAGAAGAAGTAAATAAGCGGCACTGCCAAAAGTTCTCACTTGACAGGCGAGATTTTATGGTGTAAATTAAAACCATTCCAAATAATGCTTCGGGATTATATAATTTAACGCCAACTAGGAGGAATTGTAGTATGAAGACTCAAGAGAATCTAATGGCCGCGTTCGCCGGCGAATCCCAGGCGAACAGGAAGTACACGGCTTTCTCCGCGGCCGCCGAATCCGAGGGGCACAGGGACATAGCCAGGCTTTTCCTCGCTGCCGCCGAGGCGGAGAACATACACGCGGCGGCGGAGCTCAAGCTCGCGGGCAAAATAGGCGACACCCGCGCTAACCTCCAGGCCGCGATCGACGGGGAGACGTATGAGTTCACCACGATGTACCCGGAATTCGAATCCACCGCGACGGCGGAGGGCCAGAACGACTCCCTCCGCGCGTTCCAGCGCGCCAGGGATGCGGAGAAGGTCCACGCGAAGCTCTACAAGGACGCGCTCGATAACCTCGGTCAGGAGACCGGCGTATCCTATTACCTCTGCCCGATATGCGGCTACATCGAGAAGGGAAACACCCCCGAGTCCTGCCCGATATGCCGCGCGAAGGGCTCCGTCTTCAAGAAGTTCTGAAGACATGCGGGATTAAACGGAGGGCATGGACGGCGCGCA
This sequence comes from Synergistaceae bacterium, assembly GCA_031269245.1. Classification (GTDB taxonomy): domain Bacteria; phylum Synergistota; class Synergistia; order Synergistales; family Synergistaceae; genus JAIRKI01. The sequence continues at coordinate 2,898 of JAISZL010000053.1, forward strand.
CAGCGCAATCGCGCGGCGGGCGCGCCGAACCAATTCGATTTCAACCGGGCGTCAATGATGCGCCTAGAGGCGTATAAAAACTGTCATTAAAATCTTTTAACTTTAGGCCCCTGATTACAAATTGGCGTGAGGCGGAGTTTGCAGAAATCGCAGCCGCGGCTTTCGCTGAGGCAGTACTGACAGCGGCGCTCGAAAACATCCGCCCGCGGTTCCCTCTCAAAGCCCAAGTAAAAGCACGCGACGGATTTCACTGGCTCCATCATGTTTCCCGTCACCGCAACGCCAATTTTTCCCCCATCGACGATGCGGAAGAAGTCCGGGAGCAGAGCGGCGCTCATGTCATACCAGCCGGGCCCCGCGCCCTCACGGAGACAGACGCCGCGGCCGCCCTCGAGCGCGTCCCGCACAAAGTCGGATGCGGCGTTCACATACGCCGTGCCCCACAAATCGCCGTAAAGGGCGGCCGTCATCGAACCGTCGGGAACGGCGATGTCCCCGGCCGTGATCACGACGGCGTACAGTTCCGTGACGGCGGGCAGTTCGGGCTCGCGGAGCATACAACAGGGAAATCGGATGCCGGAGACCTCCAGGAACTCCGATCCGACGCATTCGCGCCCAAGCGCGCGGATGCGCGCCCGTATGTCGATACTTGGGGCGATCTCCTCGAGCAGGGCATAGGATCCGCGCCGTATGATCCCAGCTTTGGGGTTGTCCTCACTCAAACCGCAGATGCGCTCAAAATACGCCGCGGCAGCATCCCGCAGCGCACTCCAGGAGACAGTAAGCGTATACTCGCCCTCGTTTTCGCCGACACCCTCATTCCAGTCGCGCAAGCTCTTATCCTCGCTGAATACCCAGATACTTTGGTCTAAAATATCCTCGAACCACAGGCAAGGCCTCGGGGCTCAGCCTCGAACCCCGCGAGGGGACCAGTCCCCTTGACCCCGTTATCATTTTTCTTTTCACCCCGCGGGTGAAAAGAAAAATGTAAAAAGGGTCCAGGGAGCTGGCTCCCCTGGCGGGTGCGGGCAACGCCCGCAGGTTTTTCCCGTGGTTTCAGGAATATCAAACGCTATTGCATTTTACCTATTTACCCGATATATTCTTTCACAGCAAGCGATGATAATATATTTTTTAATAAACAGTTTATGTCACAGCAATTGGAATTGCAAGCAGCGCATAGCATGGATGCGCATAGCATGGATACCTAAATACGAGGAAACGCTGATTGAATAGCAAAAATGGCGCCCAGCCGTTTTGGGAGGCGGGTTCTGTCAGGGGTTTAACTTTTTACCCTTTAGGCCCTGACAATAAATCGGCCTTCCAAAACGTGAATTCGCGTTGCCAACCGAACCATCCGCACGGCCGCGGCGCAGGCGGATCTGTCGTGCGTTATGCGTTAATTGAATTTTTGGGGGGAATTTATGGAATGGACAGTGTGGAAAAATTGTTGCAGGCCGTGACGGACGGCGATGAGACGGTAGCGGCTGAGGCGGCCCAGGAAATCATCGACGGAGGAATCGATCCTCGGGAACCGATCGCGAAGCTCACCGAGGCGATGCGGATCCTCGGGAAACAGTTTGAGGACTTCGATATCTTCCTGCCGGAGATGATCATGGCGGCGGACGCGATGACGGCCGCCATGCGGATCTTCGAACCCGTGCTGCTGGCGTCCGGCAAATCCGAGAAAAAGGGCGTCATCGTCCTGGGATCGGCACCCGGGGACATGCACGAAATCGGGAAAAACATCGTGAAAACCGTTTTGACGACCGCGGGTTTTCATGTCGTGGATCTCGGCAAAAACGTGCAGGTCATGGATTTCATCAACAAGGCGGAGGAGGTTCGCGCCGACATCATTGGCGTCTCCTCCCTCATGACGACCACGATGCCCGGCGCATCGGACGTTCTCAAGCTCCTTTCGGACAAGGGGCTGAGGGATAAGTACAAGGTAATCGTCGGAGGCGCGCCCACGAACGGAGAATGGGCAAACCGCATCGGCGCGGACGGGTGGTCTGGAAGCGCGTCGGATGCCGTTCTTCTCGCGAATCGGCTTTTGGAGGCGCGTTAAGCTATGGCTGTAAGATTATGGGACGCTATGGAACGGGCGCAAACCGGCCCTTATATGGAGGCCGATCATTTCATCAAGAAACAGTTCATGCCTACCATCAAAAACGTAGTGAAAAAATACGGCATCAAATACGATCGCACTCAGCCCGTGCCCTCCGACGGAGACCTCGCGGACAAAATCTGGCAGGCCGCGGTGGAATTGTTCCTCACTGTGGGCATCTATAATCAGGATACGCACCGAATAATCCACTTTTCGGAGGCCGAACTCAAGGAAGCCCTGTACGCCGCGCCGAGCGAGTACATCGTAGGCGCGAACCACGATCAGCGGCGCTTTGGCTATCGCGCGGTGGAAAGCCGCACGCGCCCGTTCGTCATCATGAGCCCGGACATCACGTACGACGAGGAGCTCTTCTTCTCCTCCTGCCTTGCCTACTTTAAAGAACCCCTGCTCGACGGCATCTGCTCGCCGTTGCTTGGCAACTTCATGGGCAGGCCTATGACGGCGCACTTCCCGCTCGAGCTGGGCGGCGCGATGCACCATGCCATGACGCTCCGGGAGACCGCGCGCCTCGCCGGCAGGCCGGACGTGTTCTTCGTGGCGGTGGGCACGGCCGAATCCGACGTGGGGCAGATTTCCGTAAGCAACGACCAATGGGGCATACGGGCCGGCGACGGCCGGCTTTGCGGCGCGATCACGGAATTCATGACGAACAACGAGCTGCTCAACAAAGCGGTGCATTATCAGCAGATGGGCAGCCATTGCGGCATCTTACCGGGCGCGATCTACGGCGGTTACGCCGGCGGGGCCGAGGGGACCTCCGTGCTGCAAACGGCGTATCACCTCCAGGGCCTGATGGTTTACGGCGCGCAGTTCACGCAGAGCTTCCCGTTCCATCTCCAGTACGGCACCAACACCGGCCGGGAGATGCTGTGGATCGTGAGCACGTTCTCGCAGGCCGTCGCGCGCAATTCCCATCTGGTCATATGCTCGAACTGCTTCGCCAACGCTGGCCCGATGACGGATATGCTCTTCTACGAGGGCGCGGCCCACGCCATCGCGAGCGTCGTATCCGGCAACAATCTTTGGACCTGCGCGCCGTGCCGCAACAAGCTGCACAACTACGGCACGCCGCTGGAAGCGCGCTTCGCCGCGGAGGCGGCGCACGCCGCCGTCGAACAGGGCATGACGCGGAAAGAGGCGAACGAGGTGTGCAACCGGCTCCTGGCCCTGTACGAGGACAAAATCCCCATAGACAATTACGGCAAGCCGTACCAGGAGGCGTACGACGTGCTCAAATGCGAGCCGAGGCCGGAATTCCTCGACCTGTTCTACAGGACCAAGGAGACCGTCGCCAAGACGGGCGTGAAATTCCTGTACTGAGGAAGCGCTGATTATTTTTACCCTTTAGGCCAGAGGATAAACATGCCTTTACTTTGAGAAAGAAAGGAGATCTTGAATGAACGCGGAAAAAGCTAAGACGTTGAAGTTGCCGAGTTTCGCGCTTTCCGCCGCGACCATACTATGCGTCGCGGCCGTCATGATGGTCGGCCTGCTGGGATTCCACCTTTCCGACGAAGTGCACATTCTTCTGCTCGTATGCTTGATCATCATGGCGTTTGTGTGCTTCTTTCTCGGGCGTACATGGGACGATATTCTGGACGCCATGGTACTCGGGCTCACCAAAGCCATGCCCGCTTTGTTCTTCTTCTTCATTATCGGTATGGCGGTCGCCGCATGGATACAGTGCGGAGCTTTGCCGGCGCTCATCTACTACGGACTGAACATCCTCTCTCCGTCCTGGTTTTTGCTCGGCGGGATGCTCATTTGCAGCATCACCTCCATCGCGACGGGAAGCTCCTGGACCACGGCCGGTACGGTCGGCGTGGTTCTCATGGGCATCAGCATGACGATGGGCATCCCCGCGCCCATCACCGCCGGCATGATCGTCGGCGGCGCTTATCTGGGGGATAAGATGTCTCCGCTTTCCGACACTACCAACCTCGCTCCCGCCATAGCGGGAACTGACGTATTCACCCACGTCGGCGCGATGATGTACACCGCTGTGCCGGCTTACATCATCACACTCGTCATCTACGCGATCATGGGCCTCGGCTACTCCAGCTCTGATATCGACACCGCGCAGGTGAGCCTTATCCAAACGGCCCTCCTGGGCAGCTATCAGATCAACGGGTGGGTGTTGCTGCCCCTGCTGCTCGTGCTCATCCTGAGCATCCTTCGTTTCCCGGCGATCCCCGCCATGCTGGCCGGTATCGGGCTGGCCTTCCCGCTCGCCGCGATCTTCCAGGACAAGTCGCTCACGGATTTCTTCGTGGCGCTCAACTACGGTGTCGAAAGCTCGACCGGCGTGGAGATCGTCGACGAGCTGCTCACACGCGGCGGCATACAAGGCATGATGTGGACCTTCTCGCTCGGCGTCATCGCGCTCGCGCTTGGCGGCCTGATTACCTACAGCGGCGTGATGCACGTACTGCTAGCGCGGTTGATCAAGCGCATCCGTAACCCCAAATACTATCCCGCGCTTACGATCGCCACGGGTTTTCTGAGCTGCGGCTGCCTCGGAGAACAGTACATGAGCATCGTGCTGACGGGCGAGCTCTGGAAGGACGCTTACGAAGAGGTCGGCCTGCGGCCGGAAATGCTCTCCCGCTGCATTGAGGAGGGCGCGACCGTCAGTTCCCCGCTGTTCCCATGGACCACATGCGGCGCGTATATGTACAAATCGCTCGGGGTGTACTCCTTCACCTACGCTCCATTCGCCATATACAATATTTTGCAGGTGCTGTTCGGCGCCCTGTTCCCGATATTCGGGCACTCGCTGCTCAAAAAGAGTCCGGCAGAGTATGGCACGGGGAAAAATAGTTGACGCGCTGAAAGACCGGGTGCTCTTCTCGGACGGCGCATGGGGCACGTTCCTGATAGAGAAAGGACTCGCGACAGGGGAGTGCCCGGAATTATGGTGCGTCAAGCGGCCCGAAGACGTGATGGAAATCGCGAAATCCTATATCGACGCGGGAGCGGACATGATCGAAACCAACAGCTTCGGCGGCACTCGCTATAAACTCGGCCTGTACGGGCTCGAGGGGAGGGTCGGTGAGATCAACGAAGCGGCCGCGCGCATCTCGCGCGAAGCCGCCGGGGACGATCACTGGGTCATCGCGTCGGCCGGCCCCACGGGAAAACTCGTCATCATGAAGGAAATAACGCCGCGGGACTACTATGACGCGTTCAAAGAGCAGAGTGCGGCGCTCGAAAAGGGCGGAGCGGACGCCATATGCATCGAAACCATGATGGCGACCGACGAAGCGGTTCAGGCGATCAGGGCCGCCAGGGAGAACACCGGGCTCGAGGTCATCTGCACGTTCACGTTCTCGCCCGCCAAAAAGGGCGAGTTCAGGACGCTCACGGGCGTAAAACCCGCCGAGGCGTGCACAGCCGCTTTTGAGGCCGGGGCGGATATCGTCGGCGCCAACTGCGGCAACGGTATCGAGAACATGATCACGATCGTGAAGGAGATCCGCGCGGCCCTGCCGCAAACGCCGATTCTTGTGCACTCGAACGCGGGTATGCCCGAAATCGGAGGCGACGGCAAAGAACGCTACCTCAGCACTCCCGAAATGATGGCCGCCGGCGTCGGCGAGCTTATCCGGGCGGGAGCCGGCATCATCGGCGGCTGCTGCGGCACGGCCCCGGCTCATATCCGGGCGATGAGAGAAGCCGCCCTGGGGTGAGAGACCCTGGTTTTGAATTTGCCTCGATGGGAGCTGATCAAATGCGCGATCGATTGGAGACGGCTATGGGAAAAATGGCGCGGTCAAAACTCGCGATTCTTCCCACGCCGCTGGAACTCATGGAAAACTTGTCGAAAGCGTACGCTTACCCGGGGATCTATATCAAGAGAGACGACATGACCGGACTCGGCCCCGGCGGCAACAAGCTCCGAAGTTTGGAGTTCATTGCGGGAGAAGCCATTTCACGGGGGCATGATACCCTGATCGCTCTGGGGCCGGTGCAGTCCAATTTGTGTACTCTCACGGCCGCCGCGTGCGCAAAGCTCGGCTTGAAATGCATCCTCGTGCATAACGGGGAGAAGCCCGAGCGCCCGAGTGGCAACGTCCTGCTGAATCAGCTCCTAGGCGCGCAAATGCATTATATCGGCTGCGTGAGCGGCGCGGAGCGGGATGTTTATGTGGACAAGATGCTCGCCGATATCAGGGGAAAATGCCGTCCCTATGTCGTCCGCAACGGCGCGACCACCGGCAGAGGCGCGCTTGGATACGTCAACGCCATCTTGGAATTGGAGCGGCAGCATAGTCAAAAGGGCATCGCCCCGTGCACGATTTTCGCGCCAGGCGGTTATGGCGGCGTGGCCTCCGGGCTGATCTACGGGAACGCGCTGCGGGAGTTCCCCTTCAAAATCGTCGTCATCAGCGTGGAGGACGACCGGGAAACGCTCGGTGCCAATATCCAACATGTTATTTCGGAAATCGAGGAGCTGCTTGGACTTTCGCTCGGCTGTTCGCTGGACGAAGCCTGCAAGATTGACGACCGTTATCGCGGCGAAGGCTGGGCAATGGATACTCCCGAGAGTCAGCAAATGGTGCTTGATTTCCCAAAGTCGGAGGGAATTTTCATCGAATTAATCTACAACAGCAAGGTACTGGTCGGGATGGAGGATTATATACGCCGCGGCAAGGTGAAGGGGAATGTCTGCTGGCTGCACACTGGCGGGTTCGGCTCGCTGTTCAGTCAGTTCAAAAACGATCTGACATAAACCGGCCGCGCGTCCCCCCGTCCGCCACCCCCTCTATGAGCCTCGGGATCAAGACCGTGGGTTCCGCCCACACCCGCCAGGGAGCTAGCTCCCTGGACCCTCTTTACATTTTTATTTTCACAATGATAACGGGGTCAAGGGGACTGGTCCCCTTGCGGGGTTCGGGGCGGAACCCTGAGGTTTTGCCTGTGGTTCGAGGTATTCCTCATATCGCGCTGATCACCGAACTGTCCGCTGTCACCGCTGGAGACCAGCCAAACTTGTCAGCGTCCCGGCGAGTACGCGCTGTCCGGCGCCCGCGGCATGTCAGGGAAATCCTTTACCCTCTCCCTGCTCCGCCGCACGGCCTCGGCGGATTTGAGCGACCACTCGGCCAGCGCGCCACGTATCTTTTCGTCGCGCGCCGCCATTATGCGGAGCGCGAGCAGCGCGGCGTTCTTCGCCCCGTCGATGCCCACGCTCGCGACCGGGATGCCTGGGGGCATCTGAGCCACGGCCAGGAGCGCGTCCGAGCCGGAGAGGGGGCCCGACGCTATCGGCACTCCTATGACGGGCAGCATCGTGTGGGACGCCATCACGCCAGGCAGCGCGGCGGACAGCCCGGCCATCGCTATCACGACCTCTATGCCGCGACCCTCCGCCGACGAAGCGTAGTTTGCCGCGTCCGACGGGGTGCGGTGCGCCGACGCTATCCCGACCTCGTATTCCACTCCGAACTCCGCGAACGTCTCGGCGGCTTTGGCGGCTATCCCGAGATCCGACGCCGATCCAACTATTATACCGACCCTTGGGGCCATCATTCCTCACTCCATCCTATGTCTCGCCTGTAGTGCATGTTCTTGAACGATATGGCGCTCATCCTCGAGTAAGCCCTGCCGCGCGCCTCGCCGAACGTCTCGCCGACCCCAACCGCCGACAGCACCCTTCCGCCGGACGTGACGATCTCTCCCCTCTCGCCACGCCCAACTCCAGAGTGGTACACGAACGACCCGGCCATGCCGGGTCCCTCCGCGTCGAGGCCCTCGATGGGCAGTCCCCTCTCGAAGTCGTCGCCCGGATAGCCGCCCGATGCCGCGACTACGCAGAGCGCGCTGCCTGAGCCGCGGAGTGCTGGGCTCCGCGAGAGGTCTCCGTCGGCGCACGCCAGCACGGCCTGGCCGAAGTCGCCGCGCAGAAGCGGAAGCACCGCCTGCGTCTCCGGGTCGCCGAAGCGGACGTTGTACTCGACCACCGACACGCCGGCCGTCGAGCCCGATCCCGTCAGCATGAGGCCCATGTATATCACGCCCCTGTACTCGATGCCCTCGGCCCTCAGCCCGTCCAACGTCGGACGCAGCACTTCCTCGGTTACGCGCTCCATCGTGCCCTCCGGGACCTTGACCGGGGCATACGCCCCCATCCCTCCGGTGTTGGGACCCTTGTCCCCGTCGAACGCCCTCTTGTGGTCTCTGCTGGGGGCCAGGAGCCTGAACGACCGGCCGTCGGTGATAGCGAACACCGTGAGCTCGCGGCCCGGCAGGTAGTCCTCTATGACGAGCCGCCTGCCCGCGTCGCCGAGCATTCCGTTCAGCAGAAGCCCTCGGCATATGCCAAGGGCCTCCTCCGCGTCCTCCGGCAGGAACACGCCCTTCCCGGAGGCCAAGCCGTCGGCCTTTATGACATACGGCGGATGCCGTACCGCCAGGGCGGCACGGCACTCGTCCAGCGTGTCACAGACCGCGAAGCCGGCGGTTGGTATACCGTGGCGTTTCATGAAATTCTTGGCGAACGATTTGCTGCCCTCCAGCCTGGCGCCGCTCCCGCCAGGACCGAACGCCCTGATGCCCGCGTCGCGGAGGGCATCGGCGACGCCGGAGACGAGTGGGGCTTCCGGGCCGATCACCACAAGCCCGACGGACAGCCCGCGGCAGAGCGATACGACGCCCTCCGCGTCGCGCGGGTCCAGCTTGTGTATCTCAGCGAGCCGCTCGATTCCAGGGTTGCCAGGAGCACAGTGCAGGTCTCCTATCGCGTCGGACTTGGAGAGCGCGTGAACCAGGGCGTGCTCGCGTCCGCCGCCTCCGAGGACAAGCGCGTTTGTCCGTTCGCCCATGGTCAGTGCCTGAAGGTGCGCGTCCCGCCTATGAACATGCCGACGCCCAGTTTCTCGGCAGCCCGCTCGACCTCCTCGTCGTGTATAGAGCCGCCGGGCTGTATTATGGCGGAGACACCGGCGGCGGCGGCCAGCTCGACCGTGTCCGGGAACGGGAAGAACGCGTCGGAGGCCATTACCGACCCCTGGGCCCTGTCCCCCGCCTGGTCTATCGCGTACCTCGCCGCGTCTACCCTGTTCGTGAAACCGCCGCCTATGCCGACAGATGCGCCGCCGTGAGCCAGGACTATCGCGTTGCTCTTCGCGAGGCAAGCGGTCCTCCAGGCAAAGAGCAGGTCTGCCCATAGCTCCTGGCGCGGATTGCCGACCCATCTCCCCTCTCGAGAGCTAGGCACGGGGGGCAGGGTCTCGGCCTGTATCAGGAATCCAGACCTGTTGGCCGTGATCTGCTCGCGCGGCGTGTAGTCACCGGTCACCGCCAGTATCCTCAAGTTGCGTTTCCTCGACTTCAGGAATTCCTCCGCGTCCGGCGCTATCTCAGGGGCGGCCAGTATCTCGTAGAAGTGAGATGAGAGGCGCTCGGCCACGGCCAAGCTCACCCTCCCCGTGAAGCCGACTATCCCCCCGTACGCCGACACAGGGTCGCTGGCCAGAGCGCGATCATAGGCCGAAAGCTCGTCCTCGGCCTCGGCGGCCCCGCACGGCGTGGTGTGCTTCACGATGATGCACGCGCATGACGAGCGGAAGAGCGCCATGCCCTTGAGCAGCGTGTCCAGGTCTAGGAGGTTGTTGTAGGACAGCTCCTTTCCAGATAGCTGGGTGAACGCCGGGCGAGAGAGAGTGGGCATGTAGAGCGCGGCGCTCTGGTATGGGTTCTCGCCGTATCGGAGGCTCTGCTCGCGGCGCAGCGGCAGCACCTTCAGAGCGCCGCCGCCATCGCGCGGCGTCCCGAGCGCGTCGGCCAGCCCCTCGTGGATGGTGGCGTCGTAGGAGGACGTGACGAGAAACGCCTTTATGGCGAGATCGCGCCTCATCTCCTCCGGGACGCCGCCGCTCTCGACGGCCGCGGCCACGGATTCGTAGTCGGCCCTGTCAGCGACTACGGTGACATGCGCGTAGTTCTTCGCCGCGGCGCGGATCAGCGACACGCCCCCTATGTCTATCTTCTCTATCAGCTCGTCCCTCGGCGCGTTGCGCCGCGCCGTCTCCTCGAACGGGTACAGTGTGCAGACGACGACGTCTATCCCCTGTATGCCGTGCTCCCGGCAGTCCAGCAGGTCGGAGTCCTCGCCGCGCCTGGCCAGTATCCCCCCCATTATCTTGGGGTGAAGGGTCTTCACCCTGCCCCCGAGAATGGAGGGCACTCCCGTTATGTCCCGCACCTCCGTCACGGAGAATCCGTTGTCGCGCAGGTATCTCGCCGTCCCGGAGCTCGAGACTATCTCGTATCCCGCGCGCGCCAACGCTCCGGCCAGCTCCAGTATCCCGTCCTTGTCCCACACCGATATCAAAGCCCTGGGCTCGCGCCCAAATGCATCTGCCAAGTCGAATCATCCTTTCAGGAGCGAGGGAGCCCGCCCGCCGTATGCGCTTATATGAGCTTTATTTATATATCCTCGTGAATTATCTGCCGCAAGGTCCTGGGGTATAATCTATGCTCAATCGCGTGGATTCTCGCGGCTAGGGTCTCCTCCGTGTCGCCAGGAAGGATCGATGCCTCCTCCTGCGCGATGATCGGCCCGTGGTCGACCAGCTCGTCGACTATGTGCACCGTCACGCCGGTGAAATCCGCCCCGGCGGCCAGCGCGTCGCGAATGGCGTGCGCCCCGGGGAACGCCGGGAGGATCGACGGGTGGATGTTTATGACCCTGCCGGGGAACTCCCTGACGAAGCTGGGCGTCAGCACCTTCATGAAGCCGGCCAGCACGATCCAGTCGACGCCGCGGCTCCTGATCTCCTCCACGATCGGGGCCTCGTTCTCCTCCCTCGGGACGCCGCGCCGGTAACGGCAGACCGCCGTGTCGATGCCCATCCTCCTCGCGCGCCGCAGCCCCTCCGCGTTCGGATTGTCGCTTATAACCACCGCCGTCTTGGCGTCGAGCGAGCCGTCGCGGCAGGCGCGGGCTATGGCCTCCATGTTGCTGCCCGTTCCCGATATGAGTATCGCCAGGCGCGGAGTCGCGTTCATCGCGCTACCTCCTCACGACGCGGCCGACGAACAGAGGCATCTCGCCGGCATCCCTCAGCGCGCCGCACAGCGAGTCTGACGACGCATCGTCAGTTATGAACACGTAGCCTATGCCCAGGTTAAAGACCCTGCGCATTTCAGCCTCGTCCACCCCGGCGGAGGATATCAAGCTGAAAATCTCCGGGCGCTCGAACGAGTCGTAAAATATCTCGCACGCCATGCCGCCGGGTATGACCCTGTTGACGTTCGCCTCGAGCCCGCCGCCGGTGATGTGGGCCATGCCCTTCACATGGGCCGCTCGCGCCGCATACAGTGCCGCGCGGACGTAGACGCGCGTCGGGCGCATCACGGCCTCTCCCAGCGTCTCGCCGCCCAATCGCTCCGGGCGGGAGCCGAGCGGCGCGCCCAAGCTCTCCAGAACCCTCCTGACCAGGCTGTAGCCGTTGCTGTGCAGTCCGGAGCTGGGCAACCCTATCAGGAGGTCGTTGAGTTGAATGTCCCTGCCGTCTATGACGTCCTCGTCGTCGATTATGCCCACCGCGAAACCCGCCAGGTCGAAGCCCCCGTCCGGGTAGACCCCCGGCATCTCGGCGGTCTCCCCTCCCAAGAGAGCGCAGCGGCTCTCGACGCACGCGTCGAGCACCCCCTCTATCACGCTCCCCATCCTCTCCTCGTCCAGGGCGGCGCAGGCTATGTAGTCCAGGAAAAAGAGGGGCGACGCCCCGCAGGTCACGAGGTCGTTAACGCTCATCGCCACCAGATCCTGACCGAGGCCGCGGTATATCCCCGTCGCCTCCGCCAGCGCGAGCTTCGTCCCGACGCCGTCGCAGCAAGCGGCGATCGACCTGCCCCCGCCTATGCCGCAGAGACCGCTGAAGCCTCCTATAGCGGCCCTGGGAAGGGAGGGTCCGCGGCGCCCAATCATGGCCTTTATGGCGTTTACCCACGCGTCGCCCCGGTCGATGTCCACTCCGGCGTCACTGTATTTCATGGCCCGCTATCCGTCCCTCCCCGACAGTCTCCTCCAGATCTCCTCGTAAGCGCCCAGCACGTCGCCGAGATCCTTGCGGAAGCGATCCTTGTCGAGCCTGTCGCCGGTGGACGAGTCCCAGAAGCGGCACGTGTCCGGCGAGATCTCGTCCGCTAACAGCAGAGCTCCCCTGGAGTCGCGCCCGAACTCGAGCTTGAAGTCCACCAACACGACCCCGAGCGGCGCGAACAGGTCCTTCAGCAGGCCGTTCACGCGAAGGGTGATCCCCTTTATCTCTGACAGGTCCTCCTCCGACGCCCAGCCGAATATCAGGGCGTGATCCTCTGTGACTATCGGGTCGCCCAGCGCGTCGTCCTTGTAGTAGAGCTCCAGCAGCGGGCGCGGAAGCCTGCGGCCCTCCTCCGCCCCAAGGCGCTTCACTATCGAGCCGGTGGTTATGTTGCGCACCACGACCTCGAGCGGAAGTATCCTCACCCTGACAGCCAACTGCCTGAGCTCGTCCACGCGCTCTATGAAGTGCAGCGGCACGTCATTTTTGGCGAGGTACTCGAATATCCTGGAGCTGATCAGGTTGTTCAGCCTGCCCTTCCCGGACATCTCGGCCCGCTTCTCCCCGTTGAACGCGGTGAAACTGTCCTTGTACTCCACCAGGACGACCTCCGGGTCGTCGGTCGCGTAAAGCCGCTTCGCCTTGCCCTCGTAGAGCATCTCACTCCGCGCGTATTTCACGCCGCTCACAGCATCGCCCCCCTATTGATCGCGAATTTGTATTACCTGTGTTTCCTTCACTAATATACAAGGACAGAGAGAAATGTCAACGCAAACAAAAACCGCCAGCGATAAAAAACGCCGGCGGGCATAAGACCTTGGGGCTCCGCCACAAACCCCGGCAGTGAACTCGTCCCCTGCACCCTGTTATTCTCAGCCGGGCCTCCCCAACTCCTCACGGGCCGCGGCGATCGCGGAGCGCGCGTCCGCGATCCATTTGCCGCGCTTTTGAGCTTCGATGGCCTGCCCCTTGGGGTCGTTCAGCAAAAAATCCAACTTCTTCTCCTGTATGCGCAGCCATTCCACTGTCTTCCTGCTGTGGTCCGAGTCGTATTTCAAACCGGCGATCTCCGAGTCGTCCTCTCTAACAAACGCCCTGCTCAAAATCATCCCCCCGTCTCATTCTATCTCCAAGAGCCCGTCACCGCGAACGCTGCATCATAACAACTTGAAATCAAAAACCTAAAGGGTGAAGCGTTAAAACAGGCATGGACAACCGCTTTAGCCGCATCAAAAACAGCCTGTTGATCGCGGCGAATCGGTATCAATACATATTATATTGCGCGCCGCGCGATTTTGCGCACAATTCCATTCATAAGATGACAGGACCTAGGGGTAGTCATAGCGGTAGGACGCGGTGACCAGATCAAAGCCGCCGTCCCAAAATACGTCGTCAACTTGACGCCAGGGCTCAGTTGTCGTGAATCACCTAACCAAAGTGAGTGAGGCCGAGGACCGCGGCCTCACTCACTTTGGTTGAAATCAAATCAGGGAGAATACAAGTGTATGTACTGGACTAGCTTAACGGCTCTTACTACGAAAACCAACTAGCAGAAACGCGGTAGCAACAAGAAGCAGGCCCAGGCTGCCAGTCCCCGCGAAGCAGCCGCTGCCACTATTGACTCTTGTGTCAGATTTTGCGACCCAGATCGGGTCAACCAGCTTGCCATCAATCTTGCCGTCGCAGACGATGAGCATACCTTCGTCAAAGACAGGTTCTCCGGTTCCGTCAGCCAGGAAGAAGTCCAGCGTCACGTAGACACCGCCGTCGATCATCTGAGTCACCTTCGCGACGCCGTGCTTTATCGCATCCTCCAGCGTGACGAGCCCCCCCAGTCCAACCATCTCCACAGGCTCAAGCTCAGTGCCGGGGAAGGTCTTGAAGATCGCCAGGCTGGACTTCACCTTTTCCAGGTCGTTGTCAAAAGCAGCCAGCGCGTTGCCCGACAGCTCGAAGGAGTACTTCACCTTTCCGAAGTAGCTGGTATCACTGCTGGGTGTCAAATCAACTTCAAACGCCGCGCCTGGCAGGAGGAAGGCGTACCCGCCCACTGCCGGAGCATCTGATAGAGGAACAGCCTCCGCGTCAACACTGACTCCAGCGGTGGATGAAATTGGCGAATAACCAGGACCGAGGATGGTTGAAATCGCGTCCCGCTCATCCTCCGTCATGTCGCTGTAGAGCGTGACGTCGTTCACCGGCTCGGCCAGGTCGCCGGGCACCACAAAAAGGTCGCCGGAGCTGGCCGCGATATGCTTGCGGAGCGCAGAGCGAATCTTTTCCGCTTTCGCCATCGCCGCGTCAGCTGTGGCGATCGTGTAATCCGTGATGAACTTCGCTGCGGCCTGGGGATCCTGGGCGTAGAGTTTCAGCATCTCCTCCTCGACCTTCTCCTGCTCAGCAACGAGCTTCAGCTCGTAGGCGCGCCAATAGTCCTTGATCGGTTTCCCGTACTTCACGCGGTTGCTGCGAGCGTGGAAAGCGAGATCATAGAAGATGTACCACGCGACATCGCTCTGGTAGCGGGTACCGAGTATCCCATAAACACCCGGAACCGACCGGATATTCGTCTTGTAGTAAGGATGCGTGTCGGTGATCAAACCATAAAAGGGCAGGCTGACGGAATGCTCCAACTGCCCCATGCCGACCCAGAAACGGGCGCCGATCTCGCCGGGATACGCGTTCCCCATCTCGAAGATATGGGTCTCCATATGGGTATAGTGTCCGATAGGGCGCGACGTGGGATCCCTGGGCGCCTCCGTTTCCCTGCCGTTTTCTCCGAAGTACTGCGGGGTCTCGGTCATGTCGTACTTCGTACCGTTGTAGCGGTCGCGCTGGAACTCCATGATATCGGCAGCGCTGATCTTCTTATCGGGCTTCTGATAGAGCTTGTAAGAATTGGCTGGCGTCGTCAGAGGCTCGAGGTTCAGAGAGGGCGCGAACATGCTGTAACCTCTCCATCTGCGGTAGGTGTTGCCGGCTGCGTTGATGCTGCCGAACGTCGCGGCTACGTCCAATTTGTCGTCCTTGCGGATGGCAAATATTTCACCCGATACATTATCTCCTTTCGCATAGCGCTCGAAATCCGCTGTCGCACGGTAATTTTTCGTGTCGCTCGGATCGACGTAATCCGTGACCATGTCGTTCGCGATGATCGCGAAGCTGTCATCCGGCACGCGGGTCGCAACGAAGCGGTGGCCGCTGATCGCCTCCACAATCCACGCCTCGTTCTTGTCGGCGATCAGGAATGCCTCGTTCGACATGCCCACGCCCTCCACAATCTCCTTGACCAGCGTCAGCGCCTCTTCTATCGTCTTGCAGGAACCGAGGATAACCGCGGGTATATTCGTCTCCGTCCAACCGTTTCTCGGACGGGGATCCAAGGCGCTGTTGGGCTGACGGAAACCCGTGGTGTTCGTGGCGCTGCAAGCGATGCCGTACTCGTTGACGCCGCCCGCATCGTAAAGATCCAAGATGGCATCTGGATTGTCCGGGTCGTATGAGTTCGCGTCCATCTCCGGAATGCCGGTGAACTTGTAGCTATCGTGGGGGAACGTGTAGGCGAAACCGGCATCCGTGCCCAACACCTGCCCCTTCTTGTAATATCCGGCCGGGTAGACCACAAAGCGCTTGGAGCCGGCGGTGGAGTCCTCGGTTCGCGCGATCATGACGCTGCCGGTCGCGGATGCATCCTTTCCCACAGCGATTGATGAGCATGCCCAAGCGCTGACGGGTGACAGGAGAAAAAAGGCCAGCACCAACGACGCAAAAAACCTCCGGTAAAATACTGCCGCAAACTTACCTCTTCTCACTTTAACCAAACCTCCCTAAAATATAGTGTAACACCTCTTTGTTGTTCATGTAATTCAACTGACGGGAAACAGCGCGAGCGTGAAAAATTCTCCAATTAATCCTGATCCATCCTTTCAAATCACCATTTTTTTGCAATGCATCATGAATCTGCATCGCCAATCTTCAGAGGACGTGCACAAAAAACGCTTCACCCGTGCCACCGCAGTTGAAGCGCTATGGAAAAGGTAAAAGATATAGAGGAAAAAGGGGGGGTAGAAAGACATGGACAGAGACAACAAAGTCTTAATGGAGCCTGGAGAAGGCTACCGTTCCCCTTCCGCGTGTCAAGCAACACTTGCATGATTTTCAAACTCCCTTCAATCATTCAAGGACACTACTTTAGCAGACATTATTTGGATACGCAATATCGAGTTTTTGAATGGGCGCAAC